>DATHCU010000462.1:0-2665 GCA_035319385.1 Thermodesulfovibrionales bacterium | reverse complement strand
GGATTTACAAAGTAAGGACTGTACCCGTCCATCTGCCCTAAGATTGGATAACCGCTCATTCAGTCGCGTCTTTCGGTACAAAATGCTTACGCCTGTTTTTGGGAGAAAAACCGATTGCAATACTGCTTCCTCTTCTAAGGAAGAAGTCAAGATATTTCTGTCATAGTCTATTCTGTTAAAGCTGAAATGGTTGTGGTGGTCTTCAACCGTTTTTGCCTTTTCACCTAACCTCTTTTGTTCTGCGGGCCTCTTACGCCCAACTTACCTTATGCAGGTCGAAAAAGCGTGGTGGAAGTTGACCAAGCTGAATCCTACAGGCCTTATGCCTACGAAGCACTACGGTCCTTCTTCCACCACAACCACTCTATTCGTTTATTTATGTGCCGATATGGCTCTACCTCCATCATCAAACATTCTCTTATCTCTTAAGAGCGCGAATATAACCTTGATAAGCTTTATTGCCACAGCACAAAGGATCTCCTTTCTCTTTGGCTGCTGTCCCACCCTGTTTCTTACTTCCAGTTTCCTTTGATAGTAATCCTGAAAGTATTTGCTCAAGACAACCACTCGCATGCTCATGAAGAACAGACACTTTCTCATAAGCCAGCGCCCTTTCTTGGAGATAAACTTACGGCTTACCCAGGATCCTGAATCGCTCTCCTGAGGATCATACCCTGCGTACTTAACAATCTGCCTGGCATTGCGAAAATGTGCCGGGTCTCCTAATTCTCCCAGGAATATAGCCGCTGAAACAGCGCCTATGCCGGGAATGCTCAGCAAATACTCTGAAACGGGAATCTCCTTCAACGCCTGCTTCATCTGCCGGTCGATATCCTTGAGCTTAAGCACTATACGTTTAACTTCTTCCAGACATATGCTTACCCGATAACGATCTGATACGCCAATCCCTTTTATTCCTATGCTCTCCTTAGCGGCCTCCTGCAGCGCTTTAGCTTTTTCACCTGCGCCTGCCTTCTTCCTTGCACTGCGTGTAATTAGCTCTCTGAGATCCGACCGCTTCATCGATATCACATCCTCGGGGAACGGACACCGATCAAGGATTGACCATAAGGTCCTGGAGTTCATTGACCAGAATAGCCTGTGAAGCTCGGGGAAATAGTCATCAAGTGCAGCATGAAGCGCGTTTTTCGCCCCTGTGCTATATCTGACAAGTCTCTCCCTCACTTTTGACAATGTCCTTAGCTGTCTCACCACCCCGTCTTCAATTACCGTATCGATATATTTACCTTCTCTCGTGATAAGAGCTGGCCGGGAAAAACTGGACAGTGGTATAAGTGGTAAAGCTGCTCTAAAATAGGGAAACCGAGGGGGTATCAGACATCGAGTGATGTCGAGATCGCCCGTTAGGGAGCTTCTGGCGAAGCTGGATTTTGCCGGTTGCCCTGGAAAAGACCGAAAGGAGCAGAGAGATGAGCAAAAGACCCAGGAGGAACCACAGCCCTGCATTTAAGGCAAAGGTGGCGTTGGCTGCGCTGAAAGAGGAGCAGACCCTTGTAGAGCTTGCAGAACGTTTTGAGGTGCATCCGAACCAGATAACGGAATGGAAGAAACAGTTATTGGATGGAGCGGAAGAGGTATTTTCCAAAGGGAGCAAAGCGGAGGAAGGCCCT
The DNA here is from genome assembly GCA_035319385.1 of Thermodesulfovibrionales bacterium. Classification (GTDB taxonomy): domain Bacteria; phylum Nitrospirota; class Thermodesulfovibrionia; order Thermodesulfovibrionales; family SM23-35; genus DYFC01. The sequence goes on along the minus strand of DATHCU010000462.1, from coordinate 1,034 downwards.
GACGTTAAAGCACTGCACGCCAAGATAGGGCAATTGGCTATGGAGAATGATTTTTTAGCAGGTGCGCTCGGACGCATAGCCGGATCGAGCGCAAAGAGATGATAGACAGGGGGCACGAATTGCCGTTGAGTCGGCAGGGTCGGCTTCTTGAACTTTCGCGGTCGAGCATGTATTACGAGGCGGCGCCGACGAGCCCTCGGGATGTAGAGCTTATCCTGCTGATTGATGAGATACATTTGCAGTATCCTTTTTACGGAATTCGACGGATACGCAATGAGCTGCGGGACCGTGGCCATGAGGTCGGCCGTCAGCATGTGGCCACATTGATGAAAAAGATGGGCATAAGGGCCTTATACCCAAAACCCAGGCTGTCGAACCCGAATCCGGAGCACAAGATCTATCCCTATCTTCTGCGGGGTCTGCAGATTACCCGCGCCAATCACGTTTGGGCGAGTGATATCAGCTATATTCCGATGGCTAAGGGGTTCTGCTACCTCGTGGCGATCATGGACTGGGCCAGCCGCCGGGTGCTGGCGTGGCGGCTATCAAACACGTTGGACGCATCCTTCTGCACGGAGGCGCTTGAAGAAGCGATCAGGAAATATGGAACCCCGGAGATATTCAACACCGACCAGGGCAGTCAGTTCACCTCTGACGCCTTTACTGACATTCTCCTCGGCAACGGCATCAGTATCAGCATGGATGGCAAAGGGCGCTGGGTAGACAACGTCTACGTAGAAAGACTCTGGAGGAGCGTGAAGTACGAAGATATACATCTGAAGGCCTATAGCTCTATTACCGAGGCCAGGCGCGGGCTCGCACATTATTTCGAGTTCTACAATAATCGGCGTCGGCATCAAGGGCTTGACGACAAGACCCCGGATGAGGTTTACTGGACTACACTACCTAAGATACAGGTAGCGGCATGAGGCACAGTAGCTTCCCACTTAAGAATCGCTTCAGGCTGTCCAAACAAACCCGGCCACCTCTCTCATCAGATTTCTTAATTAGCACGCAAGTTTTCGCATGTTATC
>DATHCU010000461.1:0-2835 GCA_035319385.1 Thermodesulfovibrionales bacterium | reverse complement strand
CGCCCCGAGACCGATAAGGAAGATGCCGAAGATCGAAGAATAGCCGGCCCCCTGCGGAGCATGCTGAAAGGCGGACGCGGGTTCAGGGGATTTGCCCAGGAACAGGGACACCTGCCTGAGAAAAAGGCCGAATTTCTCGACCACGAAACCGAAGGCCATGATCCCCACGCTTGTCCGGATCCAGGCAAGGAATGTCCGCTCGTTTGCCATGTGGACACGGCGGTTGCGCACCTTTGAGGCATGATCTCTTTCATTCATTTCGGTCATCTCTTTAGTCTATCAATGTTGCTCTTGTCAATCAATAGGTCCTAAGGTTATAATTTTTGGACGATTCTTCTCGCGCGTACATCGTTCAGAAAGAGGTATACATAGATGACCCAGAATAGCCAATCATCGCTTCTGCTTGAGATAGGGACCGAGGATCTGCCTGCCCGGTTTATCCGGCCTGCACTTCAGCAGTTGGGTGAGAACACTGAAAAGATACTGAGAGAAAACTACATATCCTGTGCCGGCACGCGTGTGTTCGGGACACCCCGCAGGCTTGCAGTGATTGCTGAAGGCCTGCCCCAGATGCAGGAGGACAGAACGAAAGAGGTCTGGGGTCCTTCTAAAAAGGCTGCTTTTGACGCGAACGGCAACCCTACGAAGGCTGCTGCGGGCTTTGCCCAGTCTCAGGGTGTAAGCGTTGAAAGCCTCGTTGTCAAAAAGAAAGATAAGGGAGAATACCTTGTTGCCATAATAGAAGAAAAAGGAGTCGGGGTGCGCGACGTTCTGCCCGAACTGCTGAGGAAGATTGTGCTTTCGATACATCTTCCTAAGGCGATGAGATGGGGCGACAATGATGTGAAATTTGTGAGACCGATTCGATGGCTCCTGTCTTTATTCGACAAGGAAGTGATCAATTTTGATATCGACGGAATACAGAGCAGCAACCTTACGAGAGGGCACCGCTTTCTGTCGCCTGCCGCATTCCAGATACGTGAGATCCTGAGCTACAGGAAGCTGCTGGGTAATAACTGTGTAATCGTCGATACCGAGGAACGAAAGAAACTCATAAGAGACAAGATTACGAAGCTGCTCGTGTCCTATGGAGAGAGTCCCCTCCTGGATGAAGGACTTCTCGATACGGTGGTTAATCTTGTAGAGTATCCCGTCCCGGTGGTCGCGGCTTTTTCGGAAGAGTATCTGAAGCTGCCTAAGGAACTGCTCATCACGGTCATGAAGGATCATCAGAAGTATTTTGCTGTTCAGAACAGCGAGGGTGGTCTGACGAATCATTTTGTGGTCGTTAGCAACACCTCCGAGGACAACGCCGAGACTGTCAGGACAGGAGCGGAACGGGTCATCAGGGCAAGGTTCGAAGATGCAAGGTTCTATTATGAAGAAGATGTAAAGAAGCCGCTTGCAGAAAGGATCGAGGAACTGCGGAAGGTGACCTTCCAGGAAGATCTTGGAAGCATGTATGACAAGACCGAAAGGGTTACTTCGATCGCGGGATTTCTTGCAGAAAGACTTCTGCCGGGGTCCAAAGATAAACTGATGCGGGCGGCCCGGCTTGCCAAAACCGATCTGATAACAGGCGTCGTCAGGGAGTTTCCGGAACTGCAGGGCACCATGGGCAATTACTACGCTGTTCATGACGGAGAGGGATCAGAAGTCGGAGACGCGATAGAAGAGCACTATCTCCCGAAACATTCCGGAGGCGCGCTTCCGAAGAGTGACGCAGGGGCGTTGCTCAGTCTAGCCGACAAGATGGATAACATAGCTGCATTTTTCTCGATAGGCCTAATCCCCACGGGATCTGAGGATCCTTTTGCATTGAGGCGACAGTCCCTCGGCGTAATAGCTATACTGCTGGAAAAGGGGTATGAGATTACGTTGAGAGAACTCTCCGAAAAGGCTCTCTCAAACCTAAAGGGGATGGAAACTCCCCGGGAAATACAGGCAAAAATCCTGCAGTTTCTTGGGGCCCGCCTTGAGAATGTGCTTGGGGACCGGAGGCTGGAACCGGATATCGTTCAGGCCGTTATCTCGCTTGCGGCCGACACTCATTTGAAGAAGATAACGGAGAGACTTGAAGCCCTGAGGGCATTTAAGAATACGGAGGAATGCGAGGGATTTCTAGCAGCCGTCAAGCGGGTGAACAATATCATCCAGAAGGCGGAGGCCGCCGGGTTCAGGGAGGAACTGCTGGTTGAGGACCCGGAGAAGAAGCTCTACGAGAGGTTTTCAGAAGTCAGGGTCGAGACCGAAAGACTTGTATCGGCTCAGAGATATCAGGAAGCCATTGACCTTCTGGCGACTCTTACACTGCCTGTCAATACTTTTTTTGATAATGTGCTTGTAATGGATAAGCGCGAAGAAATAAAGATCAACCGTCTCTCAATGTTGTCCGAAATATGGCGGACCGTCTCGTCAGTTGCAGATTTTTCGAAACTCTCGGTTAGTTAGGCGAAGACCAGTTCTCCATCTCCTTGATACCCATCATCAAATCCCGCGGTTGCGGCAGCGGTTCTCTTTTGAGATAATGTAGAAAGGCGAGGCCCGCTGCGTTAAAGTCTTCCTCAACAATCAGCATTATGTGTGGTTGACGCGGGTCCTGATATGGGACTGATGACGTCACAAAGGAGAATGTATGGGTTACACAAATATTGCTCTGAAGGACAAAATTGTGGAGATGTATCCGGAGATCGTTCAGCACGGAATTGCTGTGGGACTTGATTTTGATTCCGGGAAAAATGCCTACATCGTAAAATTTCAAAAGAACAAGCATGAACTGACCACACATCTCGAAAAGAAGGACGCTGACGAATGCATGGATGGAATAAAATGCGT
>DATHCU010000460.1:0-14280 GCA_035319385.1 Thermodesulfovibrionales bacterium | reverse complement strand
GTCTACATTATTCGTTCCGATTACGGAACGCATGAACTTCTGGAAGATGAAATTCTCCTCATTGGTGCAGCGTGCTGAAGACAGACCCGCGATTGAACCGGGTCCGCAGGAGTCCTTTATTTTCTGCAGCCTTCCGGCTATAAAACCAAGGGCTTCGTCCCATTCAACCTCTTTGAAGAGCGCAGCAGCAGGATCGCCTAATCCCCTCTTCTGCTTTCGCCCTTCGCATTGTATCCCATCGGAAGGAATATCCGCTGCAGAGAGTCCTTTCGGCGCAATCCTGATCAACGGTTTGGTCAGCCGGTCGGAACTGTTTATGAACGAATAACCAAACCTTCCTTTTGTACAGAGCCAGCCTTTGTTGATCGTATTCTCTCTGGAGGAGACGCGGATGACCTCGTTTCTCCTGACAAAGAGTGTTATGTTGCAACCGCAGCCGCAATAAGGGCAGACCGTATCGACCTCTTCGAAGTTCTGCCTCCCCCTTCTAGCCCACATCTTGCCTGTAAGGGCACCCGTGGGACACACGGCCACGCATTGGCCGCAGAACTCGCAGTCGAGATCCTTCTCGTAAGACGCGCATACCCTTGTCTTGAAGCCCTTGTACGCAAAATCTATTGCATTGACCCCTTCAATCTCGTCGCACACTTGGACGCAGAGACCACAGAGTATGCATTTATCCATGGCGCGCTCGATGAACGGGTTCTCGTCTTTCTTGATACTCGGACGTTTCTCTCCGGCAAACCTCTTCTCCCTGACCCCATAGAAATATGCCAACTCCTGGAGTTTGCAGTCTCCGGCCCTCTCACAGAACATGCAGTCTGACGGATGGTCCGAAAGCAGGAGTTCGAGGGTCGTCTTTCTCAACTTCTCGAGATAAGGACTGGACGTGTTTACCGTCATCCCATCCTGAACAAACGTCGTGCACGAAGCAACGGGTTTGGGCATGCCTTCAACCTCTACGATGCACAGTCTGCAACCACCGAAGGGACTGATCTCGGGATGATGACACAAAGTCGGGATGGGAATGTCGAGCTTATGCGCAGCATCAAGGATGGTTGTCAGCTTTCTGACTGAAACACGTCTTCCGTCGATCTTGAGCGTCACCATAGGATCACCTGGCAGAACTCTTCTTGCCGCCGCCCTTCCCGGAAAAGAAAAGAGGCAGGCTTTCTTCTCTGCATATCCATCTTGAGCATCACTGATTTCATGTCCTCAATATCGCCTTGAATTTGCACGCCTCGAAACAGGAGCCGCATTTGATGCATAAGTCAGAATCGATTCTGTGCGGGGTCTTGCGGGTCCCCCTGATCGCATCAGCGGGACAGACACGCTTGCAAGACCCGCAGCCCTTGCATATATCTTCGAGAATAGTGAAAGTGATCAATGCCTTGCAAACTCCCGCGGGGCATCTCCTGCCCTGTATGTGAGCCTCATACTCATGTCTGAAATACCTGATCGTACTCAACACAGGATTCGGTGCAGTCATTCCGAGGCCGCACAATGATGTCGCCTTAATGTAATGGCCGAGTTCCTCGAGCAGTTCTATGTCTCCATCCCTGCCTTTGCCTGCAGTGATCCTATCCATTATTTCGAGCATCCTCTTTGTTCCCACCCTGCATGGAGTGCATTTCCCGCAAGACTCCACCTGGGTGAATTCCAGAAAGAACTTCGCGGTATTCACCATACAGTCATTCTCATCCAGGACGATCAGACCGCCCGATCCCATGATCGCACCTGCCGCAGCAATCTGCTCATAATCTATTTCAATGTCCAGGGATTCCTCAGATATGCAGCCGCCTGATGGGCCCCCGATGTGCATAGCCTTAAATCTCCTGTCTCCTTTAATGCCTCCGCCGATTCCAAAGACAATCTCTCTCAGGGGAGTTCCGAAACGCACCTCAATAAGTCCGGTGTTTCTCACCTTTCCGGTAAGAGCAAACACCTTAGTGCCGCCGTTGTTCTCCACGCCGAGATTCCTGTACCAGGATGCCCCCTTTAGTACGATGCGGGGTATGCTCGCAAAGGTCTCCACATTATTTACGACCGTGGGCATATCCCTCAATCCCTTCTCAGCCGCCGACCAGAACTTCGGCGTAGGCATGCTGCGTTTGCCCTCGATAGTGTGGATAAGAGCAGTTGCCTCCCCACAGACAAAGGCGCCCGCACTCTTAAACAGTCTAAGATCAAAATCAAACCCCGTTCCCATAATATTTCTGCCGAGAAAACCCCGCTCATAACACTTATCTATAGCCGTCTGAAGATGCCTGACGGAAGACGTGTATGCGCCCCTTGAGTATATGTATCCGCTATGAGATCCAATCGTCTTCGCGCAGATGATCATTCCCTCGATCACCGCGTATGGCTCTCCCTCCATCAAAGCTCGGTCCTTGAAGGTGCCGGGGTCTCCCTCATCACCGTTGCATACCACATACTTGATGTCCGACTTGACCCTGAAAGAGCGCTCCCACTTGAGCCCTGCAGGAAACCCTGCCCCGCCTCTTCCCCTCAGGTTCGAATTCTTTACCGTCGCAATGATTTCTTCGGGCCGCATCTCAATAAGGGCCTTCCTCAGGCCGAGAAAGCCCCCGTTCCTCATATAACTGTCTATATCCTCGGGATCTTCCTCACCACACCCTGAAAGGACAACCCTTTGCTGCCCGCTGTAGTATTGCTCGTAGTCGTCTCCCGCTATCCATTCGGAAACGGGATTCCCCTCAACAACATGTTCCCTGACGATCCGCTCCACCATCTCCGGCTTCACATACTGATAGGTAGTTTTGTCGCCATCGATAACTACATCAACCAGCACATCCCTGGCGCAGAAACCTTTGCATCCAACTTTGTGCGCAGAACATCTGTCGCCATAGGCCGCTTCAATGCCAGCAGATGAAAGGGCCTCCCGAAAGACCGCGAATACCTCTTCTCCGCCGGCCGCAACACCGCCTATTCCAGTACAAACCTTTATCTGGATATTCTTACTCACCTGATCTGATCTTTCCGATCTTACGCTTCAAGGCGTCGAATGTTATCTTCCCACAGACTTCGTTGTTTATCAGAACAACGGGCGCCATACTGCACGCGCCAACACAGTTGACCTTCTCGACAGTGAATTTAAAATCATCCGTGGTATCTTCAGACGGCGGGATGCCCAGTTCTATCAATATCCTATTAAGCAGCCTCTCAGAGCCGTTTACGTGGCATGCCGAGCCTCGGCAGACCGTGATTATATTCTCACCCGTAGGCTTCAGATGGAACTGAGGGAAAAAAGTGATGATGCCGAACAGGCGGCTAGCGGGGACATTAAGCCTCTTTGAGACAAGGTTTACAGCTTTTTCAGGGATATATCCGAAGGCCTCCTGAATGCTCTGGAAGACACTTATTATATTCTCCCTTTCCTTTGCAGAATCATCCACCAAGTCCTGAAGGGGCTTCTCTATGTTGTTCCTGTCTCTCACTTCTTGTCGACGGTTTATCGGATTACCAAAGGCTACACTCTATTTTAAAGTTTTAGCATAAAATATATAAAGTATCTCGGGAAAAAAAACCCTCCTTTCGGGAGGGTTAGTGCTATATTAGCATACTCTTGAAACGGCTTTCAATAATACTGAAGCATAAGCTTTAGAGCGAGCAGGCCTTCTTGTGTTTACCTCTTCCGTTGTGTTATAAAAATATTTCAGATGAAGAAGCTTTATCTCATACTCATATCATTCTGTCTCGTGTGCATCTTTTTCCGGGCATCTCACGCAGCAGTGCTCTTAGACCGCGTTGTTGCCGTTGTGAACAGCGAGGTGATAAACTGGAGCGAACTCTATAAGATGATGGAATTTGAGTCCACGGACCAGATGAAGGCCCTTAAGGAGGAAGACCGCCTTAAGGTCTTTAAGAACAATGAACCCCTCTTTCTCGAGAAGTTGATCGATATGAGACTTCAGATACAGGAGGCAAAGAGGATCGGCCTGGACGTTTCTCCTGATGACGTGAAAGAGGCTATAGATAATATCAAACAAAAGTATTCACTGAGTGATAAGGCCTTTCAGGAGAACCTCTCGAAGGAGGGATTTGACTTCGAGAGTTACAAGAAGACTCTGTCCGACCAGATACTGATAAACCAATTTCTGAACAAACAGGTGAAGAGTAAGATAGTTGTCTCAGGAGAGGAAATCAACAATCAGGTGGAGGCATACAGGACGGCTTCTCTTAACGACGAGGCTTTCAAGATGAGACAGATATTCCTCAGGAAACCGAAGGAAGCCCCGGAGAAAAAGGCCGTGGAAGAGAAGGCAGCCCTTATCATGCAGCGGGTGCAGTCCGGCGAAGACTTCTCTAAACTCGCCCAGGAGTTATCTGAAGATCAGTCGGCAAAGCAGGGCGGCGACCTTGGCTTTGTGAAGAAGAGTCTTTTGGCCAGGGAGTTTATCGATACCCTTTCCCGCATGAAGCCGGGAGACGTCAGTCAACCTTTCTGGACGGAAAGGGGCCTTCATATCATCAAGCTCGAGGAGAAGACAGCCCCCCAGGGGATGGATGAGATAAGAGAAGCTGTAAAGAGACAGTTGACCGATCAGAAGTTTGCGGAGAAATACAAGAGCCTGATCAAGGATTTGAGAGAGAAGGCCCACATAGAAATAAGGTTGTAGATGTCATCGGACAAATCCCACCGTTTGAATCTTGGCGTCCTCGCCTCAGGCCGTGGCTCTAATTTTCAGTCCATCATAGACGAAATCTCAAGGGGCAATCTCCAGGCGGACATCCGCCTCCTGATAGTTGACAAGGCCGATGCCTTTGCGATTGAGAGGGCCCGAAAACACGGCATCGACCACCTCATAGTTCGGCCGGGCGATTTCACTTCGAAGGACCATTTCTATATAAAGATTGTCGATGAGCTCAGGAAGAGAGACGTAGAGCTTGTTATTCTCGCGGGATTCATGAGGATCGTCGGAAGACGCTTGATAGATGCCTTTCCGAACAGGATCATGAACATTCATCCCGCGCTTCTTCCGTCCTTCCCCGGCCTGCACAGCCAGAGGCAGGCGGTCGAATACGGCGTGCGGATTTCGGGATGCACCGTCCATTTCGTGGACGAGGGCATGGATACCGGACCCGTCATCTCCCAGGCGGCGGTCCCGGTCTATCATGATGATACAGAAGATACACTCTCCGAAAGGATCCTGAAACTCGAACACAAAATATACCCCCAGGCAATACGGCTATTTTCTGAGGGGAGGCTCGAAGTGCAGGGCAGAATTGTCAAGATAAGGGGCGACAGGGATTCCAACGCCTTTCTTCTAAGCCCGTCTTAATATTTGCAGAGCACATCAGATAACCGCCTATGATATGTCGTGCCGCCTCATGTGTTAAAATTTAGATAGACAAGCCATGTGATGGATTCGAATGGAAAAAGATACAACACGAATCAAGCAGATCGTCATAAAGACTTATTCGAAGGTAGCCGCTAATGCCGCTTCATGTTGCGGAACACCCTCAGATTGCTGCTCGCCTGGTACGAATGCAATAAGTCTTCTCGATGCAGGCAGACGTTTAGGATATTCCGATGAGGAGCTGAAGCTGGGTCTCGGGGCTGCGAATCTTGGATTGGGTTGTGGAAATCCTCAGGCTATAGCCGATCTTCAACCCGGCGAGACTGTCCTTGATCTCGGAAGCGGCGCAGGCTTTGATGCCCTGCTTTCCTCTATGAAAGTGGGAAGAACAGGCCGCGTTATAGGAATAGATATGACCCCTGAAATGGTCGATAGGGCAGAGGCAAATGCACGAAAGCTTGCCGCAGGGAATGTAGAGTTTAAGCTTGCAGAGATAGAACACCTGCCCATAGAAGACGGTTCCGCCGATATAATAATATCCAACTGCGTAATCAATCTCTCGCCGGACAAAAGACCAGTGTATAAGGAGGCCTTTCGGGTCTTGAAACCGGGGGGGAGACTTGCAATATCAGATGTCCTTAAAAGAGGGGAATTTTCGGAAGAGGTCAAGAAGAGTGAGAACGCGTACAGTGGTTGAATCACAGGATCTATTCCCGTGGAGGAATTAGAGGCGATTCTGAAGGAATCGGGTTTTGTGGATATAGTTATTGAAGCCAAAGAAAACAGCGATGAGATAATCAGAAGCTGGAACTTTGGAAAAGGCGTCGAACAAATGGTCTTCTCATCCTACATAAAAGCAAGAAAACCCTTGCGGCCGCACTCCTCCTAACCACTATTCATCAATCTTCCGATAAGTCTGCGCGGATGCCGTGTCAGCGCGGCTTTATCCTCCAGACCGTGATTTGCTGTTCCTTACCTCAGGACAATGGCCTTTGCAGGGCACATCTCCTGACAGCAAAAGCAGGTAATGCATGTGTCGGCGTCGACTACCGGCAGATTGCCTTGCATGGACAGAGCGGACACGGCACAATGGTCAACGCAGGTGCCGCATGCTGTGCAGAGTTCGGGATCGGCCTGGGGTCTCAGTGCTGAACGCGTTCGGATCATCTGCTGAAGTGGGGCATTCTGAAGGATGGCCTCCCCTCCGAGGGGAGGGAGTTTGAAATCAGGAAGCGGCTTAAGTTCTCCCACGATCTCTATGTTGCCAAGGTCGTAATCCCCTAACCCATGCTCTTTTGCCTTGCGAAGAAACTTCAGATGCTCCGGCTTGCAACCCATCATCGTTGATATAACGGAATCAACAGCCACAGCATTATCTGATGCGATCAGCCGGCCTATATCCCTGAGCATGGGGGAAGCAGGACCATTGCCCTCCATACCCACTATCGCATCTACGATAAAGAGATCGGGCACCCTTAACCTGAATACGTCGACCACAACTTCGTGAAATCGCTCCGGGCTGCCCGCAGCCTTGTGCAGCAAAGCTTTCTGCGCTCCCGGCAGAATCCCGTAGCTGTTCTTGATCGCCCCGGTCAAAACTGTCAGGCCGTGCGTCTTGAATTTGGGGAGGCTGATCATTACATCGGCATCCAGCACTGCACTGGAGACACTTACGGCAGACATGAAATCTGGATTGAAGACGACCTTCCTGGAATCCAGGCCGATATTCCGATAATATCCTTTACCAGCTTCTGCCAGGCCCGTCCTCCGAAAGCTCTCTTCGTTGGCTCCGTAGTCGAAAAGTCCCGGATTGTCACCCACAACGATCTCCGCGGGGTGCATCGTCTCGACTTTCTCCACAACGGCGCGAAGCACTGCAGGATTTGTAACGATGCCCTCCCTCGCCTCGGAAGCACGCAACACGTTTGGCTTTATCAGCACTTTCTTCCCCTTGCACTCTACAGCGAACAACTCGAAGACACGATCCACCGCGTTTCGAAGATTATCGTATGTTGCAGGATGTATCAAAACCCTGGGCATTTATTTCTCCTCTTATCGATATGAATTTTGGTGTCATAATGACACGAAGACCGGGCACCGCATCCGAATAACGGACTCGCATTCCGGGCAAGCATTTCATGCAGCGTGATCTTTCAATATGCAATGCAACCATATTATCCACGCACTTTTATGCCGTATTTGTCCCTCAGACTGTCTCCCAGGACGTTAAAGCAGAGTGAAGTCAATGCGATCATAAACCCCGGCGCGAAGACGGTCCACGGAGCCGATGTAATATAAGTCCTGTTTGCATTGATCATAGAACCCCAAGTGGCTGTCGGCGGTTGCGCCCCCAGTCCGAGGAAGCTCAGAGAGGCCTCTGTTATTATGTAGCCGCCGATCTTCATGCCCATCATGACGAGCAGCAAAGGGATGCATTGAGGCATAACGTGCGTCAAGAGAATCCGCCGATTACTGCACCCTAATGCCCTGGCAGCCTCAACATATCGGGCATTCCTCAGAGTCAGTACGTAACCTCTTATAATCCTGGCAAACGAAGCCCACCCCACAGCCACGATAGCAATCATTACCGTATACAAACCCGGCGGCAGAAGTATGGAGATACCTATAGCCAGCAGGAGGGACGGAAAAGAAAGGACAAGGTCCACAAATGCCATTATAAAGGTATCTATCCTGCCTGCAAAATAGCCTGATATCAGGCCGACAGAAAGGCCTATCCCCATAGAGATGACGGCTGCGGATATCGCTATGCTTATTGAGATTCTTCCCCCGTAAAGGACCCTCGACAGGATATCTCTGCCCTTGTTGTCCGTACCAAGCAGATGTTCAGCTCCGGGCCGCATTTTCAGACTGTCAAGGTCGATCCTGTCAGGACTGTACCTGGAAACAACAGGCGCAAAAATGGACAGGAGGACGATCAGAGACAGGACAAGAACAGACATTTTACCTGCTGTTTTCATGCAGCCTCACCCTCGGGTCGAGATAGTGATACAGGAGATCAACAACCAGATTGATTAACACGAACATTATCGTCCCGGCGATAACGCAGCCCATAACCACTGGATAGTCCCTTTTGATAATGCCTTCCATCGTAAATCTACCTATTCCGTCCCAGCCGAAGATAGTCTCGGTAAGCACTGCTCCGTTCAGGTAGCTGGCAAAATCGAGTCCTATGACGGTAACGATAGGTATCAGCGCATTCCTGAAAACATGGACGATATTTATCTTGAATTCGGACAGACCTTTTGCCTTTGCGGTCTTCACAAACGGCATGTCAAATATCTCGATCAGACTTGTCCTTGTCATCCGTGATATTGCTGCAATAGCCGGTAGTGCAAGGGTTATCGAAGGCAATACCAGGAATCTCATATCTCCCGTACCCGAAGGCGGAAAGAGCTTCAGTTCCAAACTCAGAAAAAGCATGATGACGAGACCGCTCCAGAAAACCGGGACACTCAGCCCGAGCACAGATATCGATGAGATGAGGCGGTCGGCCCATGTGTCTCTTTTAAGCGCCGATATGAGGCCAAACATAAGTCCAAATGGGACAGCTATAACCATTGCGCAAGCTGCAAGTCTCAGGGTATTGGGGAACTTCAGAAGAAGGTCATCGAATACTTTTCTGTTCGTATAGTATGAGCGGCCGAATTCACCGTGCAGCAGGAGGTTGACATATCCTAAATACTGGCCGGCAAGATTCCTGTCTGTCCCGAGTTCTGTTCTGATCCTCTTAATAACCTCGGGCTGAGCCCTCTCTCCGACCATGGTCAAAACCGGGTCACCGGGCAACGCCTTGGTGAGTCCAAAAGTAAGGAAGGTAATGCCGAAAAGCAGCGGGAAAAGAAGGGCCAGCCTTTTTATAAGGAATGCTTTAATTCCGGGACCTCTTTCGTTCCATTGTTCGCGCCTTGATATATATTATCACAGGATATTTCTCACAGCGATATATCTGTGCCCTTATCCATGCTGTAAATCGGATATATTTTGTAGTTCTTCACCCATGGCTGTCTGATCGCAAAATCGGTCCTGTGCCAGAGCGGTACCCACGGTGAGTCTTCCACAATAATCTGTTCTGCTTTCCGATAGAACTCGTACCGCTTCCTATCGCCGGCTGCGGACTGTCCTTCTTCTATAAGGGCATCCACTGCATGACTTGTATATCTGGTCCTGTTTCCTGCCGCACCGTGGTTGGATGAATGAAACAAGGGGAAGAGGAAGTTCTCCGGATCAGGATAGTCCGCCCACCAGCTAAGATAGAACATATCGGCCTCGCCTTTGTTCACAGCCTCCTTGTAGGCGCTCCATTCTAGTTGTCTAATGCGCACGTGCATTCCTGCTGATTCAAGGTATGATTGTATTATCTCCGCGATGTCAATGACCTCCTGGTCAGAGGTTATATAGAAATTGACCGTGATACCTGAATACCCTTCTTTCCGGATTATGTCCCTAGCCTTTTGAGGATCGTATTCATCTTGACAGGGCATACTCCATCTCCTGAGGATATCGGGCAGAGGACCGCATGCCTTTCTCCCGCGTTTTTCATAGATCGTGTTCAATATCTTCTTGCTGTCTATGGCATACCGCATCGCCATTCGCAGATATTTGTCGTTAAACGGGAATTTTGAACAATTCAGGCCAAGATAGTAGGTATTAAGCCCATTGATCGAAGAAATGAGAGCGCTCTTCGACGGATCTTTCCTGTATCTGATAAATTCCGAAGCAGGTATCGTCAGTATATCGATATTACCGATCTCATACTCCGTTACAGCAGTGAGGTCCTCGGGTATGATCCTGTAAATTATGCCCCGGACCTTTGCATTTGTTTCAAAGTAATCCGGCCTCCTCTCAAGGACCACCTCTCTGTTGGGCATCCATTCTTTCAGGGTGAATGGTCCTGTCCCCGAGGGGTGGCTGGAGAAATCCGGTCCCCATCTTTGCACCTCCTCCTTTGGCAAGACATAGGCAGATGTCATCGTCAGCAGGTTCAGGAATGGAGAAAATGGTTTTGCTAGGCGTATCTCCAGTTCGTAGTCGTTTACAACCCTTATGCCACTTACGTGCGAGGATAGCCCTTTCATAAAATCACCGGCACCCGCTATCTTATCGAGTGTCCAGGTATTGGGGGACTTACTCTTAGGGTCCAGAATTCTCTCGAAGGAATATCTGAAATCGTCTGCCTTTACCTCACGGCCGTTGGAGAAGAGTACCCCGCGCCTCAGATGGAAAGTATATTTCAGACCACCCTCAGAGACAGACCATCTTTCCGCTATGTCGGGCATTGTACCCAGGTCGTCACCGGTTCTTACAAGACCGTTAAAAAGCTTGGCGGCTATTGTGCCGCCTGTTACGTCAACAATCAGTGCAGGGTCCAGCGTCGTCGGGTTGGTGTTCAGGCGGTAGTATACATATCCTTCAAGACGGTTGCGGGAGGAGCAAGACAAGAAGAAAAGCAGACAAAACACAATAATTAACAAGCCCACCCTTCCCCTTTGCAGGGGTGAGCCGGCCGGGTTTCTTACAAAGATATTTAGAACCTCCCCTACCCCAGCTTGCAAATGAGAAGATATATAGACTCTATCCAAAAACCCACAATAGCCGCTAAAACCTCAGAAACGCCCCGATGCTGCCGGCATCCTCGAGTTTCTTGCTATCAGAGGAGACAGCAACACCTGCGCCTTGTTCTATAGCTTTCTGCGCTATTATGTCCACCAGATAGTTCGCATTCTCGACCTCTCCCTTGCAGTAAGGACAGGACGAAATATTCTGTACGGTCAAATGACCGCACTCCTTGCAGGCCAATCCGGACTGCCTGAAGTCTTTCAAAAGGACCAGCCTCATAACACGACCTTCCTGGATCGCATTTAACACATTCTCTATTCCGATTACTGCGTTCTCGTTCTTCATGGCCCTTGTAAGAAGATCGTCTATGGTCTCGGATTCTCTCCTGTTCTCAAAGGCCTGAAGTACAGGTCCTGCTTTCTCCAATATGTCTTTGCCGGTCGCGATCATCTCCGCCTGAAATGTCCCGATTATCTTTTCCGCCGTGGTCTGCGGAAGCATGCTTTTCACCTTGGTGACAGTTTCATCTGAACCGCCGATTATCAGGCGGCCCACGTATTCGCCTGAAAGAAACGAATCCAGCTGCTTGAGCACATCCTTCAGATGAAGTCCCACCATGTGATCAGTATGGCGCTCATAACTTTTTTCGGATAACGCGTACCAGCCGCCTTTCTTATGCTTGCCCGGCACATCTTCGGTATGCACTTCAGAGTATTCCTCTATCTCTCCCAGGTGAACTACGAATATTCTGGCCGATTCCTTTCCGACGAGCAAGATGGCATACCGCTGGTAATTGTCCATGATGTCCAGAAGGGGTTTTATATATGGTGTCTTATCAACAATGATGTCATTCTTTATAGGGACAGCGAGATTGAATTCTTTCCAGTATTTCTTCTCCTGCGAACTGATGATGGCGAGCCCTTTCTTGAAGATGGGCTTGTTTGTCAGAACATAGGATTCTATCTTCTCCAGATCGGCAGCCACCTTCTTCAGGACATCTTTTTCAAGCGTGTCGGTAATATTCTTTACGAGGTTTTTAGCATGTATGATATAGTTGTCCTTCACGTTCGTCATAGGATTCACATTCAGGAAAAAGCTCACAAACTGCGCTTCGTCTCCCCGTATCTTTGCAATCTCCTTTAGCTCTTCTCTGCTAAGCATTGTCTCCTCCTCCTAATTATCTGAAGATTTCAAGAAACTTCCGCAACCTCAATAAAGGAACGAAAAAGGCCGATTGAAAGCTCTTCTTCGATCTGACGCTCGGGGTGCCACTGCACTCCAACAAAGAAGGGATAATCATCCAGGCAGAAGGCTTCACAGACATTGTCGGGCGACCTCGCAATAATCGACAGCCCCCTGCCCGCATCTTTAATTGCCTGGTGATGGGTGCTGTTGACAGAGAATGTGCCCTTCGACATGAATCTGTTGTCTGTTATCTCAACAGCATGCCGCCCTATCCTGTGGTCAATTACCATACGCATCTGAGATTCCATATCCTGATAGAGGCTCCCTCCGAATGCAACATTTAAGAGCTGCATCCCATAGCAGATCCCGAGGACCGGCTTTGAGAGGTCCATCATCTCCTTCAGGAGCGCAAATTCAAAGTCGCTCCTCTCCCTTGCAACAGGTTTCACCTGCGGTATTATATCTTCATTATAGTACGCTGGGTCCAGGTCTGCGCCTCCGGAGATCAGAAGGCCCTCTATCTCTTCCGAGTAGATACCGGGATCACGAACAGGCGGCAGGAGCACCGGAATTCCTCCTGACTCTGCAATGGCACGTGCATAGTGGTGTTTGATTCTGAAGAACTCACCTTCCAGATCCACCGTTATGCCAATGACCGGTCTCCTGGAATTCACTTACCGGCACCGGCTGCCTTCAGAATCCTTCCCGCTCTCCTGTTGGTCAATCGTCCCTCCCAAACAGCAGGCTCTCCATTTACTAAAGTATAGTATATTCCTTCGGATTTCAAAAAAGGATCGTCGTAAGTAGCCCTGTCAATAATGTTTCTCTCGTCGAAAATGACAATATCTGCAAAGGCGCCCTCTTTCAAAATGCCCCTGTCCGGTATGCCGAATGTAATGGCGGGAAGCAAAGTTATCCTGTGTATCGCTTCATTAAGATCCATTAGCCGCCTGTCTCTGACGTATCTGCCAAGATACCTGGGGAAACTCCCGAAGCCCCTCGGATGGGGCTTTCCCCTGGCAGTGGTGCCTGAAAAGGATCTGGATGAACTGTCAGTGCCAACCATGGCATAAGGCAGGGACAAGAATCTCTTCAGGTTCTCTTCGCTCATGGATGAGAAGATAGCTCCGACTCTCAATTCTTCCTCTATCAGAACGGTAAAAAGCGCATCAACAGGGGTCTGCTCCTTCTTCGCAGCTATGAAAGCGATTGTTTTTCCCTCCATCCATCTGTTCTTGTCAGAAGCAACGGATGATACTCTTACCTCTTCCCAGTAATTATTCTCCGGATGCTCGCAGAGTATTTCCCGTCTTATCCTCTCCCCAATCTCCGGGCTCTTTAGACGACTCAGTTCTGCCTCGATGCCACCGTCATATGCCCATGAAGGGACAATTGTGTCGAGATCTGTCGAAGAAGCGGTATACGGGTATCTGTCGCAGGTTATCGGGATGCCGTTTTTTCTCGCCGTCTCCACCAGAAACAGCACTCTTTCTATCTTGTGCCAGTTCCTCTGTCCGCTCGTCTTTATGTGAGAGACGTGTACCTTAAGGCCCGTCTCGCTACCTATTCTTATCACTTCCTCTACCGACTCGCACAGGCTGTCTCCTTCGCTCCGCATATGGGACGTGTAAATATAACTCTTCGGATCAGGCAGGAGGTTCAGCGAGCCAACGAGGTCTACCAACTCCTCTGTGGTGGAGTAAACCCCGGGGGGATAGATCAGTCCCGTGGAAAGTCCGATGGCGCCCTGCTGAACCGCCTCTCGCAGCATGGACTGCATCTTTGCCGCCTCCCCGCGGTCAGGTCTTCTATCCTTATAGCCAAGGACAGAGGCCCTCACATTGCCATGTCCTGCAAGGGTAATAAAATTCAGAGCCGGTTTCCTCCCGGAGAGTATCCTGAAATATTCGCCAAGGTCTGACCACCTCTCGGGGATATCATACTCTTTAAGGTCTCCTTCCCTATGTTCGAAAGCTTCTCCATAGAGCGGAGCAGCCGATAGCCCGCAGTTGCCGTTTATCTCTGTCGTGATGCCCTGCGAAACTTTTCCTTGAGCCGAGGGATCTGCAAGCAGAGTGAACTCCGAATGTGCGTGGGTGTCTATAAATCCGGGGGATACCACCATACCGCTCGCGTCGATGGTGTGACCGGCCTCTGCAGCGAGCCCGCTATTTTCAGTATCTCCGGAAGTCCGGAT
>DATHCU010000459.1:0-10402 GCA_035319385.1 Thermodesulfovibrionales bacterium | reverse complement strand
AGATCGAGCCAAAGAGACCAGTTCATGATATACCATGTATCAAGCTTTATCCTGTATCTGTAGCCTGTAGTGCTTCTTCCGGATACCTGCCAGAGGCCGGTTATCCCCGGCTTCGCGCTGGTGATAATGAGGATATTATCTTCGATATCAGCTCTTTCACGAGGCAAGTACGGCCTCGGGCCGACGATACTCATTTCACCCTTTATAACGTTAAATATCTGAGGAAGTTCATCGAGGGATGTCTTCCTGAGAAACTTGCCTATTTTCGTGATCCTCGGGTCTTCCCGAAGTTTCCAGTTGTTCTCCCATTCACTGCGGGTCGCTTCGTCCCTGCCCAATATCTCCTGGAGTTTTTCCTCGGCGTCTTTATACATTGTTCTGAATTTGTAGCACCTGAAAGGCCGGCCGTTTTCCCCGATGCGTTCATGAGCATAAATGGCGTAACCCGGCGTCCCGGATCTTATCAGCACGGCTATGATACCGATCAGGGGAAGAAGAACCGGCATCGAGGCCAGGCTGAAAACAAGATCGAAGAGCCGTTTGACGGCCCTGTTCGTTACAGATTTCAGGTTGTTTTGTATGTTCAGGAGGAACAGTTCTTCGGTAAAGAGGTGGAACAAATCCGTGTTTAACAATGCAATCCCCTTCAGGTCAGGGATAAGCATGGTGTTTACCGTGCTGTTCTGAACGCTTGCTGTGAGTGAAGATAATTTCTCAGGTGGCAACGATGGAATTGCGATGATAGCAGTCTTTATCCCCAGTTCTCTTATGTACTTGGGGAACTCCGCCACTCTTCCAAAGACTTCTTTGCCATGGACGACTTTGCCTATCTTCTCCGCGTCGTCATCAAGAAAACCAACAACATCATAGCCCATGTGTGCTTCCCTCTGCAGCCCTTCCATGACAAGTCTGCCTGCCTTCCCCGCGCCAATTATGAGTATGCGTTCCCTGGACGCATCCTTGCGATACAGCAGTTTCTTGCCCCAAAG
The DNA here is from genome assembly GCA_035319385.1 of Thermodesulfovibrionales bacterium. Classification (GTDB taxonomy): domain Bacteria; phylum Nitrospirota; class Thermodesulfovibrionia; order Thermodesulfovibrionales; family SM23-35; genus DYFC01. Next base: position 9,413 of record DATHCU010000459.1, on the reverse strand, counting down.
CCGGAAAAGGGGAAACACAAAAAGAGAGGAAAGCCAAATGCCGAGTAGGACAAGGCGGGACACCAGTTCTCCCATTTTGCCCAGAGTAACGATTGCCATTAATGTGATGCTGGCCAGGGAGACGGACCTTACAATCTGTTTTGTCTCGTCCCAGAACGGCATATTCCTGTCATACAATGATTCATAAAAGATGAAGAAGATGAATACCGCTGGTATCCACCAGAGAGACATGAAATACAGATAAGAAAAAAATGGGGGCAATCCCGGTATCAGATGGGGCATAAGCTCCGCCCTTGCCAACCAGGCGAGGAACAACGATGTGTAAAAGGCTGAGAGGTCGACTATCACAAGAGAAGTGAACTGAAGGAGGAATCGGATTAGTTTAGTAAAATCCTTCATCCCGCGATGAGCCCAAACCGGAAGCCTGCATATTTCGCAAGGGCCTCCAGAAATATATAAGGCAGCAGCATATATTTCTTCCTTTTAATGACAAAGGTCGCCTGCTCTTTCATAAATCTTGCGCCTTCTCCTTCAGGTCTGGCATAGCGCAGCACCCATGGGTTCTTCCTCAATGATGAGCCGATATTATAATACCTGCCGAACTGGTTTAAAAGTGAATAGTCATGAGAATGAATTATCCGCGCCTCCGGCACATACGCTATCTTGTGTCCACCGAGGATCAGTTTCGCCGCAAGTATCATGTCTTCATTTGCCCGTACTCCCTCTGGAAAGAATCCGGCGTCAGCGAGCGCATCTTTTCTCACGGCGGAGCATGCATCGCTGAAAAAGAAGGTCTTTATGCCGTATGTCTTCAAGTCATCAATCCCCTTTATAGATCCTTCTTCGGGGTAGTTGAACTCTCTCAGAAAGGTCTCCAGAAGGGATGCATTGCGGTCAGGTATGTGTCTTGCGAAGGCAGCAGCAACCCCGGGCTGTATCAGCCGGGAAGTCAGATTTTCGAGCATCATGTTATCGAATGGCAGGGCGTCCTGAGTCATGAATGCAAGGATGTCACCCTTTGCCTCCCTGGCTGCCTGGTTTCTTGTCCCGCCGTGGTTGAAAGCTGACTGGGGTATGACTATCGTCTTTGCACCCATCTTTCCTGCGATCTCAACCGTGGAGTCCGTTGATGAGGAGTCTATCACTAAGGTTTCGACCGGCAACAGGCTCTGTGAAGCAAGCCGTGAAAGGAGTTCCCTGATAGTCGCCCCTGCATTCAGTGTCGGAATGATTACAGAGACCTTCATGAAAGTTTATTGTATCATAGCGAAGGCAGCAACAGAAATTCTTGAAGCAGCACCTGCACGGGGCAAAGGACAGTTCATTCTGTCGGAGCAGGAGAAGAAGATCATCTAACTGCGGCAGCGACCTTTACGCCTATGCCTCGAGGTCGTTGCATAATCGGATGAATGTATATATCATTCAAAATGAGGAAAGTTTTGTCGGATTGAGGTAAAATATATAAGATTTTCGATGAAAGAAGAAGAAAAGCCGTTTGTCGAGGTCTTTACGGATGGCGCCTGCAGCGGCAATCCGGGAGTGGGCGGTTACGGAGTCATCCTGAGGTCGGGTAGACGCGAGAAAGAGTTGTCGGGCTGTGAGTCCATGACTACCAACAACCGGATGGAACTTACTGCGGTCCTAAAAGCTCTGGAAGCCCTGAAAAAGCCGTGCAGGGTGAAAGTTGTGACCGACTCGAATTATGTCGTGAAAGGCATGACGACGTGGATTCATGCCTGGATTAGAAATAGCTGGAAGAACAGCCAGAAACAGGATGTTATGAACAAGGATCTGTGGGAGCAGCTGCTGAAGGTTTCGAAAGGCCATGATATTACCTGGGAATGGGTTAAGGGGCACAATGAGCATGCGGAAAACGAACGTTGTGATTCCATTGCCAGGCTTGCGATCCAGAGCTGTAAAAAAGGTTAGATACCGGTTATGAATAAGGTTGACGCCAGGGACCTGTCGGGCATGTTTCTGATAGCGGTTCCGAGCCTGAAGGACCCGAATTTTGAGAGAACAGTTGTTCTTATCTGTGATCATACGAAAGATGGCGCCTTCGGGCTGGTAATTAACCGCGTTCTCCTAAGCAGTTTTATCCCTTTGAGCGGCGGTCTCGATATATCGAACTGCATGGTCGATTTGCCTGTCTATTACGGGGGTCCTGTCAAGCCGGAGCAGGGATATATACTTTATTCATCTTCCGACATTTATTACCCGTCGATCAAGATAAACGACAGCCTTGCCCTGACAACTTCAAAGGAAATACTTGTTGACGTGGCCTCGGGCAAGGGGCCTGCGCGATTTCTTTTTATGCTGGGATTTGCAGGCTGGGCTCCAGGCCAGCTTGAATATGAACTGATGACCGATGGCTGGCTTATTGCTCCATTGAGCAACAGGATCATCTTCGAGACACCCGCAAGCGACCGCTGGAAATCGGCGGCTGAACTGATCGGAGTTGACCTGAACAGGGTCGTGGGCAGACAGGGCAGGGCGTAAAGTTGACAATTACCGTCTTGTTCGATTATCTTAATAGTCTTAATATTAGCTAAGGAAGGTGAAACAATGAGGACTCTTTTTGCCAAAAAAGACGATATCCAGCGTAAATGGTACATAGTAGATGCCAAAGACGCTGTTCTAGGAAGGCTTGCCGTGAAGATAGCGGACCGCCTGCATGGAAAGAACAAGCCGACATTCACTCCCAATGTGGATACGGGCGATTTTGTTATTGTCATCAACGCGGAAAAGGTGAAGCTTACCGGAAGGAAGCTGGATCAGAAGATGTATTACAGCCACTCCGGCTATCCGGGCGGATTGAAATCCGAGAACGCCAGGGACCTTCTGGCGCGTTGCCCGGAGAAGATTATGACGGAAGCTGTATGGGGTATGCTCCCGAAGGGAAGGCTCGGCAGGGCAATGCTGAAGAAGCTGAAAGTGTACAAGGGATCGGAGCACCCGCACGAAGCACAAAAACCGGAGATTTTAACCGTTTAGTAACGGCTAATTTGATTTAAAGGAGCTACTAATGGCAGAGATTCAGTACAATGCAACCGGCAGAAGAAAGACATCTGTGGCAAGGGTCACCATGATGCCGGGAAACGGACAGATTACCGTCAACAACAAGCCGGCGGACGACTATTTTCCGAGAGAGACCCTGCGAATGGTTATACGGCAGCCGATAGAACTGGCCGGGATTACAGGGAAATATGACATAACGGCGAAGGTGACAGGAGGAGGACCCTCGGGCCAGGCTGGTGCAGTGAAGCACGGGATATCGAGGGCTATTGTTGATATGAACAGCGACCTCCGCGTGCGATTGAAAAAAGAAGGATTTCTCAGAAGGGACCCGAGAGAGAAGGAAAGAAAGAAATACGGCCAGAAGGGTGCCCGCAAGAGATTCCAGTTCTCCAAGAGATAATACAACAATCATTGACCGTCTCTCATAAGCGTTTGTAGTTCTATCGGACGGCCGGTGAGCGGTAATTTATGTTGAAAGTTTTTGTATGCGGCGGCAGCGGGTATGCGGGCTGTGAACTGCTCCGTATCCTATCGACCCATCCCGAAGTCATTGTTGCTGGTGTTTCTTCGGAAAAATCTGCGGGGAAGTATGTTACCGACCTTTTTCCGGGGCTCTACAAATATCGCTCGCTTGCCTATGAGCATCTCCAGAAAGAAGAGATCTTGAAAAAGGCCGACCTTTTCTTCCTCGCACTTCCCCATGCGGAATCTCAGGACGCGGTCGATTTTTTCTATAGGCAAGGGAAGAAGGTCATCGATCTGTCTGCAGACTATCGCCTCAGAGACGCGGAGGTCTACGAAGACTGGTACAGGGTTCCGCATAGATTTCGAAAAACTCTTGGGAAGGCCGTCTATGGACTTCCTGAGGTGTACAGGAAGAAGATCAGGACGTCGAGGCTGATTGCAAATCCCGGATGCTATCCGACAGGGGCCATTCTGGGACTTCTGCCGGCCTTGAAGAAGAAAGTCATCGATGTCTCGCCGATCATAATCGATTCAAAGTCCGGCACCAGCGGCGCGGGAAGAAAGGCGGATGTGGCGCTATCTTTTTGTGAGGTGAACGAGGGTTTCAAGGCCTATGCTATTGGCTCTCACCGTCATACTCCGGAGATAGAACAGGAACTCTCTGCTGCCTGCGGAATACCTGTTACCGTGAATTTTACTCCTCATTTGCTCCCTGTGGACAGAGGTATATTGACTACCATATATGCTCCGGCAGTTAAGAAGTACACAACGGAAGGAATTATTAAGGTCTATGAGGAATTCTATGGCAAGGAACCTTTTGTAAGAGTCCTTGAATCCGGACGATATCCAAATATCAAAAACGTCAGGGGAACAAATTATTGCGAAATCGGCATCAGGATGAATGAGAGGACCAATACGCTGATCATTGTTACTGCCATAGACAATCTTGTAAAAGGCGCCTCCGGCCAGGCGGTACATAATATGAACATCATGATGGGTTTTGAGGAGAAGACGGGGCTTGATGCTATGCCGCTGATTCCATAGATCATCTACAGACGGTTTCCGGCGGCCCCTCTGACTTCAGGAGGGGTTATTTATTTCTGCCCTTGATCAATCTATACCCTTCTGCAACTGTAAGGGAGTGCGGAGCATACACTGTATCTCTCCGCCTGATCAAGAATTATACGAACAATGCGGGTTAAGTATGCAAGGAGGACTTGATGAAGAGAAAGAAAGCTTACTCGGATGCTCCGAAGGGGTTCCATTTTTCTACTGCGGAGGCAGCTATCAAAAAACCCGGCAGAAAGGATCTCGCACTCATATATTCTGAGGTCGAGGCCAACATCTCCGGTTCTTTTACGACAAATATGGTGAAGGCCGCTCCGGTCAGAATAGACATAAGAAAGATAAAGACGGGCAGGGGGCAGGCGATAATCATGAACAGCGGCAACGCCAATGCGTGTACAGGCAGGCAGGGCGTCAGCGATGCCAATGAGATGGCCGGGATGGTCTCCAAAGGGCTGGGAATCAAACCTTCTCTTATCTATGTAGCATCCACAGGGGTTATCGGCGCCAGGATGCCGATGGAGAGGATAAAGCCGGCTTTAGAAGAACTCGTGTCCGGAGTGGGCGACTCTTCATTTGAGGATGTGGCAGCGGCAATAATGACGACCGACACATTTCCAAAGATCGTTAGAAAAAGAATTAAGGTCGGGGACAAGATAGGGACAATAGCCGGCATCTGCAAAGGGGCAGGCATGATATGCCCCCACATGGCCACAATGCTCAGCTTTATACTGACAGACATAGCCGTTGAAAAAAGGACACTGGATAAGGCGCTGAGAACCGCTGTGAAGAAATCGTTCAACAGACTCACCATCGACGGAGACATGTCGACAAACGACACAGTTTTGTTAATGGCCAACGGGATTCTCGGCAATCCCCCGGTGACAGAAAAGGATGCGGCGTATCTTCAATTTTGCAAGGTCTTGGCCGAGTTAACCGCCGAGTTGTCAAAGATGATCGCCACGGACGGGGAAGGCGCGACAAAATTTGTCGAGATCGAAGTCAGGGGAACAAGGAATGATCATGAAGCGGAAAGGGCGGCATTAGCCGTAGCTAATTCAAGTCTTGTAAAGACAGCGATCTATGGACATGACGCCAACTGGGGCCGCATCATGGCTGCCCTCGGATATTCCGGAGTCTCTTTCAGGGAGGAAAAGGTTGACATCTTCTTCGGTAAGGTGAAGATAGTCGAGAAGGGGCTGGCAAGCGGAAAGGACAAACAAGCCGGCGATGTCCTGAAGGAGAAAGAGGTGAAGATTCTGATCGATCTCCATGGTGGCAAAGCTTCAGCTAAAGTTTTTACCTGTGATTTGACCGAGGATTACATCAGAATTAACGCCGAATACAGAACTTAAAATCAGCGGGCAGATTTTTTCTTGACAAAGGTTTTTCAGGCATGTTAAAAATAACTAAATGCCTCGTTATCTCCCCTAATACTGCTGTCCAACTCCCACGGACAGCAGTATTCATTTTGGGGCCTATCTCAACTCAATGATCTGATATTCTTTGCTGCCCAACCCGAGTTTTTCACACTCTTCAATCTGCAGGTGATACGGTTTTGGAGCGAGCTTAAACAGGACGTCTTCCCCTTTCACTATGCCCTTGTCTTCGGCGGCAGATTGAGGCAAAGGCGGTGATTGCAGCAACATATCGACGCTCGCCTGCTCAATCGCAACTATATCGTCGGACAACAGGATGCCCAGGTCCTGGATCACAGGTACGTCTGCTATGGGCATGCAGTCGCATTCAGGCTGGACTTCGGTGATGAAATTGATGTAGACAACCTTCCCCGGTCTAAAGGTGCTTAAAACAGCTTTGGCGGACTCTGCGAGGGATCGCATGAATCTGTTGTCGTCTTTTGGGAGAGATACTGCGCCGGACTGGCACACGCGCTCACATCTGCCGCACCTCCAGCATTCGTTGCTGTCCCACTGCAGTACCTCATTTTCAAACTTGATGGCATCAAGAGGGCATATCTCCATGCACTGATAACAGAGTTCGCACTTATCACTGTTCCATGTCAGACCGCCTTCTCCTATCGTATGCATTGCGCCCCTTCCGCACTTCCAGCCACACGTTCTGTGCTTCGAACTGACGCCCCCCATCGCAATGTTTTTTATGGCGCCTGCATATCCGGCCTGTATGTGTCCCTTTACATGGGAACAGACCACCATGGCAGGAACATCATGGATGACGCTTGCAACAGCTATCTCACCCAATATCTCACCCGCCTTGACCATGATGCTGTCATTGCCGTACAGACCGTCTCCGAGAACGACAGGCGCTCCCACTGAGAGGTGATTGATCCCGTTCTGGTTGGCAACCTCAAGATAATCGAGCCCCCTGATCCGCACCGTGTCCGTCACAAAGGGCTTTGCCTTAATTCGTTTCAAATCATCCACAACCTTGCGCAGGAAGATTGGCCTAACGACGCGGTGAGCCCCTTCCGACCCGAAGTGTGTCTTTACAGCAACCCATTCTTCGGCTTCGAAATGTCTAGAAAGATCAGCCTCCTTCAGCAGTCTTTCTAGCTTCCCCGGCATGCTGTCATCATATCTCCATTTCAAAGCCCTTGCGGATGCAAAATATACCTTGGACATAAGAACCTCCTTGTGATTGTCAAATAATGTTTCTAATTATATCAATTTGAAGTTTAATATAGATGCGAATCTTTGTAAAATTCTATGAAAAAAAGGAGAAGGCATGTACATTCTGAATGACATAACGATGACCGAGTTTAGAAGATATCTGAAGCAGACGAAGACAATTGTCTTCCCGTTCGGGACGATAGAAGAGCACGGAAGTCATCTGCCTCTGAAAACGGACGCTTTTACTATCGAAGAGGCGCTCAGAACGGCTGCAAAGAAGAAGAAATTCTTTCTTGCGCCTGTCCTTCACTACGGTGTATGCACGACGACAAGAGATCATCCGGGCACCATCAGTATTTCAGCCGAAACGTTAAGGAGGTTTGCCTATGATCTTGTAACCGAGTCCTATAAAAAGGGCCTGAGGAATTTTCTGCTCATCTCCGGCCACGGCGGGAGCCTTCATATGTCTGCCCTGAAAGAGACTGCTGAAGTCCTGGTGGAGCGGTTGAAAGATATCCGGATAGCGGTTCTCTCCCCCTATGATGTCATATGGAAAGAACTGTCAGCAATTTCTGAAACCCCAAACGATTCCCATGCAGGAGAACTTGAGACATCTATAATGCTATATCTTGCGCCGGAGCTGGTCAAGGGCAGGGCAGCCGAGGAGTATCCAAAAATCCCAAGACCGTTTACGGTGAAGGATAAGGTGAAGTATTGGCCGGGAGGTGTCTGGGGCAATCCTCACAAGGCGACCCGTGAAAAAGGGGAGAAGGCCATGAAGCTGATAACGGATAAGATTATCGATATCCTCGGCACGATAGAGAAGATGAAGTAACAGGCCTTTTGACTTGATTTCCTTTACGTCATCCTTTAGACTTCTCTGATATGATTAAAGAGGTTACGGATTTCCTTATCATAGGAAGCGGAGTCGCCGGACTGCGGGCCGCTATCGAACTTGCTCCTTATGGAAACGTTATTGTCGTAACAAAAGACAGACCTGCCGAAAGCAGCACCGAATATGCACAGGGCGGCATCGCAGTCGCACTCAGCGATGAGGATGAGGTGGGGATTCACTACGAAGACACCTTGAGGGCTGGAGATGGTCTCTGCAGAGAGGATGCTGTCAAGGTTCTTGTCGAAGAGGGACCCGAGAGGATCAGGGAACTGATCTCATGGGGAGCTGAGTTTGACAAGGAGGGCACGAAACTCGATTTCACGATGGAGGCGGCCCACACGAGAAAGAGAGTCCTCCATGCGCACGGGGATTCCACCGGCAAAGAACTTGAGAGAGTTCTTCTGAACAAGGTCAGGTCGTTTTCTTCTGTTGAGAAGTATCCCTATGCTTTTACCGAAGATCTGATGATACACAACGGGAAATGCCACGGGGCTTATATTCTGGCCGGCGGACAGAGGATAGCGCTGTTCTCAAAAGCCACTGTACTCACGACAGGCGGGGCCGGTCAGATCTACGTAAGAACAACCAACCCCGAAGTTGCGACCGGTGACGGAATGGCCATCGCATTCAGGGCAGGGGCGGTCCTTGAAGACCTGGAATTCGTTCAATTCCATCCCACGGTCCTTTATGCCCCCTCGGCCCCTCAATTCTTGCTGAGTGAGGCAATGAGGGGAGAAGGCGCCCTGCTTAGGAACATTCATAAGGAGCCATTTATGGGAGCGTATCATCGCGATGCGGAGCTTGCTCCCAGGGACATTGTGTCCAGGGCCATTATATCCCAGATGGTTAGGACGGATAGTAATCACGTGTACCTGGACCTTACTCATCTTGATAACGATTTTATCAAACAGAGATTCCCCAGAATTTATGCGACATGCCTCAGGTACAATGTGGACATCACGAAAGAGCTTGTCCCGGTTTCCCCAGCTGCCCATTACTTTATGGGCGGAGTGAAAACGGATATTAATGGAGCATCGAGCGTGCCGGGACTCTTTGCCGCAGGTGAAGTCGCCTGCACAGGTGTGCACGGCTCAAATAGGCTCGCCTCCAATAGCCTTCTCGAAGGCCTGGTGTTCGGAGAACGCGCCGGCAAGGCCGCAGCGGAATATGGCTTGCAGGCAGGCAGATCGGGATATGAGAACTGTGAAGGCGCCCTGTTGAGGGCAGGAGAATTGGCTCCCTCTCCTTCGAGTGGATATCCGCGACTGTTCGATCTGGAAGAGATTCGGCACTCGCTGAAGAAGTTGATGTGGGAAAGGGTCGGGATCATCAGATGTGAAGACTCGCTCAGCGAGGCAAAGCAGAAACTGGAATCATGGGAG
>DATHCU010000458.1:0-3672 GCA_035319385.1 Thermodesulfovibrionales bacterium | reverse complement strand
ATCTTCGGGTAAAGCAACGCATAATCCATGATCTTGGCCAGATCGTGGGCCGTAATATACTGTCCCGAGCCCGGAAGACCATTCGGGTTGATAAACCGTGTATTGGTAGCGCCTATACTAAGGGCCTTCTTATTCATGAGTTCAACAAAGGCCTGTTCGGAGCCTGCCACCGATTCTGCCAGGGCTACCGCCGCGTCATTTGCAGACCCGATCAACGCCGCATTCAGGAGTTCCTCCACAGTCATCCTGTCCCCTTCTTTAAAACCTGCTTTATGGGGAGGGACCCTGGCCGCGTTTCTGCTGATAGTGACAACATCCTTCAGGTCCGCTTTGTCGAGCGTCACGATGGCTGTCATCAGTTTTGTGGTGCTGGCAGGGGGACACTTCAGATCGGGATTCTTCGCGTAGAGAATCTTTCCTGATGTCGCATCTATGACGGTGGCAGCGCGCGATTGAAGGTCATGGGCATACGAAACGCCAAAAGAGAGACAGCATGCTCCCAGGGCCAAAACAGCCTGCATCACCTTGAATATCCTGAATATTTTAGACCGGCGTGACAATTCAACGTTCACTATTTTCATGTTCTACCTCACTTTCAAAGTTGCCAGACTCAACAAAGCAAGAATTATTCCAACTATCCAGAATCTCACGATGACCTTCGGTTCAGGCCATCCTTTCAGTTCAAAATGGTGATGTATCGGTGCCATCCTGAAAATGCGTTTGCCCGTGAGTTTGAAGGATGTCACCTGCATCATGACAGAGATCGTCTCTACGACGAAAATGCCCCCGACAACGGCAAGTACTATTTCATGTTTTGTAATTATCGCAAGGGTACCCAGGGCTCCCCCGAGTCCCAACGAGCCCACATCACCCATGAATACATCCGCCGGATAGGAATTGAACCACAGGAAACCGAGGGCCGCCCCGAACATCGCACCGCAAAACACGGTAAGTTCCCCTGTGCCTGGGAGGTATAGGACCTGAAGATACTGCGCCAGACCCTTGTGGCCGGAGATATATACGAGCACCCCGTTTGCAAGGACGGCAACCGCAACAAGTCCTATCGCCAGTCCGTCAATTCCGTCCGTAAGGTTGACAGCGTTAGACGACCCAACGATCACAACCAACGAGAATGGGATGTAAACCCATCCCAGATCGAAGAGCCACCTTTTGAAAAAGGGGACGCTCAGCACATCTGTATACGGGTCTTTGGGATTCATGTACAGAAAAACACCGATCAGAAGTCCGAGCAGTATCTGAAGCCCGAATTTCTGGTACGCCCTGAGTCCCTTATGATTCTGTCTGTATATCTTGAGATAATCATCCGCAAACCCTATAGCGCTGAACCCGATAAGAGAGACGATCATGGTCCACATGTAGACATTTCTCAGGTCTCCCCACATGAGAACTGAGACTAGTATGCACAGCAGGATCAAAAGACCTCCCATCGTTGGTGTTCCCGCCTTGCCCAGATGCGCCTTTGGGCCGTCGTCTCTTATCTGCTGGGTCAAACTCAATTTCTTGAGTTTGCCGATGATCCAAGGTCCAAGGACCAGAGACAGAAACATGGCTGTCAGAATGGCAAGAGACGTTCTAAAGGTTATGTACCTGAACACATTCAGGGGCGAAAACCAGTCGTGCAAGCTGTAGATCAGGCTGTATAGCATTATCTCCCCAATACCTTTTCCATCTTCATCCCCCTCGAACCCTTTATGAGGACTTTGTCACCCTGCCTCCATATGTTTCTCAAGAGATTACCCGCGTCTTCCGATGAATTTGCCGGATAGAACTCTCCCCGGAAGTTTGAGGCTGCAGAGGACATAAGCGGGCCCACAGCAATGAATATGTCGATGTGCAGATCGTTAAGAAGAGTGACCATGTTTGCATGGGCCTCTTCAGCATAGTGTCCAAGTTCGAGCATGTCCCCGAGAACGGCAACAGTTCTGCCTTTGTTGATCCGCGCAATTTCCCTGACCGCCGCCTCCATCGACCCGGGGTTCGCATTATACACGTCGCTGATGATCGTAATGCCGTTGACATCCATTATTTCAAGCCTCATCGGCACCCCTTCGAATGAGCCGACCACATCCTTAATGTCTGCGACTCCGATACCCAGGAGCACGCCAACAGATGAGGCTGCAAGTATGTTGTATATGTTGAACATACCCGACAGTCTGGACTGTATCTCCACGGACTCATCATCCGCATGCAGAGAAAAAGTCGAACCCCTGTCATGCAGCCTGATGTCTGTTGCATATACCTCGGCAGGACTATTTATTCCATACCGGATAATCGTGCCACGAAAATCCGACTTGCCGACACCCTCCATCAAGAATGCGTCGTCGGCATTCACGATGGCTGCCTTCACGTAATCAAGGAGTTCAAGCTTCGTCCTCCTGATCGTTGCCACGTCCCGGAAGCCTTCAAGGTGTGCACGGCCGATATTTGTCACAACACCGTATTCAGGCATCGCAATATCGCAAAGCTGTTTTATCTCTCCTGGTCCGCTCGCACCCATTTCGAGCACGACAGCCTTGTCTTCATCCGTCAACTTCGCGAGGCTCAAGGGAAGACCTATATGGTTATTCAGATTACCTGTGTTTTTCAAAACCCTGTACCTTGCACTCAGAATGGCGGCCGTCAGCTCCTTTGTCGTGGTCTTTCCGTTCGAACCGGTGACCGCCACCACAGGAATGTCATTCTTCAACCGCATATGTCGTGCGATAGACTGAAGGGCCCGGAGAGTATCCTTGACGAGAATTAATGTCTTGCCCCGGACCAATTCACGAGGCCGTTGACTTACCACGGCCCCGCTCCCTTTCTCCAGGGCAGGGACGAGGAAATCGTGTCCGTCAAACCTACCGCCTCTCAGCGCAACAAACAGCTCCCCTTCCTCTATTCTTCTGGAATCTATAGAGAGCCTAGCAAAAGAGCTGTCTCCGGTCTCGATCAGTTCGCCGCCTGTGGCCTCAAGTATTTCATCAAGCGTAATCGTTCTAATTGTCATTGTCTCCGAAGATGTCGACTCACTCATTTACACAAATCAGCTGATGCGCCACGCATCCGCTCTCCGATAGCCTCCCTTGCGACTTCCCTGTCGCTGAAAGGATACCTTGTGCCTTTTATCTCCTGGTAGTCCTCGTGACCTTTTCCTGCGATCAGGACGATATCTCCGGCTCCAGCCATACCAATAGCCTTACGGATTGCATCGCGCCTGTCCGGAACAGCGAGATAATTCTCTCTCTCAGTTCCTGCTTCGATCTCTCTGATAATTTCAACAGGGTCTTCCGACCTCGGGTTGTCAGATGTTATCAGGACAAAGTCGCTGTATTTCGTTGCCAGCGCTCCCATGGAAGGCCTTTTCCCCTTGTCCCTGTCCCCTCCGCAGCCGAAAACCGTAATTACTCTTCCGGCGGTCTGCGACTTCCCGAGGAGTTCCCTTGACGTGCCGATCAACCTGCCAAGGGCATCTTCTGTATGGGCATAGTCAACAATGCAGAGGAAAGCCTGACCCAGGTCTATTTTTTCGAATCTTCCAGGAACCGGCTTTAAGAGCCGTACACCCTCCACTATTGCCTCTTCAGGAACATTCAGAGAGAGCGCAGCGCCGACGGCAGCCAGGATATTGTAGACATTTATCAAACCGACGAGCGGGGATTCGATATTTAGAGT
>DATHCU010000457.1:0-3141 GCA_035319385.1 Thermodesulfovibrionales bacterium | reverse complement strand
CCCACTAACATATGCTCTCCTGAAACAGGAGTCTCGTCTTTCGACGCCATTTTGCATAGGAATCCCTTAATCTCGTCCAAGCGGATTCCTCTTGAAAAAATGATTTTCTCAATTCCTTTCACCCTGAGTCGCTTCCTGAAGTTTTCTATGTGAATGCCCTTTCCGGCGACAGGAGAATCGTTGAACGAGAGGTTAGCACCCAAAACGGTTACACTGAACCTGTCGTCTACATAAAGGTCATCCATGAGAGTAACGGAGTTTTCCAGAAGCTCGGATAACGCAGGGTGGTCCTTTGAGTAAAGGGCGATATATGAGAGCGCATTCATCATGCGGAATATGAGCTCAGAGAATTTATCCAACTTGTCCGGTATCCTCCAGTGGGGCGGTCCCGTTCAAAAACTGCTCGCAAATAGCCCTTATCCCGTTGTTACGGGATTTTATGCCAAGCTCAAGAAGCGGTCCTATTGAAGCGCGCGGATATCCTTGAATGTTTTTGAATATTTCCTCTTTGAGTTCTTCCAATAGCCCTTTATAAAGAATAGCTCTTGATTTATAGATTGACATCAGAGGCTCAATCGCTTTTGGGTCGCCTATTGCTCCAAGGGCTTTTACCACAGCCATCTTATAAAACGATTCTGTTCCGAGCAGATCTTTCTTTTCTAACAATTCAATGAGATATGGCACTGCTTCTTTGACTCCATAGGTGCGCGAAAGCACAATAGCGTTCTGTCGCAGGTCGAGGTTCTTGCTTCTCAGGCATTGATTCAGGAAGGACGGTCCATAGTAAATGCCGCATTCCAAAAGAGTTCTGACTGCCTCCACCCGTATTTTTATGTTTTCGTCTCTGGCTAACTTTTTCATGTGATCCAGATATTGCGACCTATACCTTTTCCCGCCGCAGATCCTCAAGAGATATATCATATTTCTTACCACATACCAACGGCCATCTTTCAGCCTTTTCAAGGCTTCGGGAATTATATCGGTTCCAAAAGTCACAATTATTGAAAGCAAGAGGCTCCTCGCAGAGGATTCATTCTCTATGGAGAGCGCATCTAACAGCGGGTTTATGATCCTATACTTGAAGACACGCGCAAGCCTCACGGCGCCTTCCATGTCGTGTTTGCCCCAGAGCTTGAGCGTCTCTACAAGACTCAGAACGAATTGCTCTGATTGCAAGTAATAAATGAGCATGCCATGGGCTTCGGTCTTGAAATTTCCACTCATTGATTGCGAATACAACACATTGTAGATTTCACAGAGCTCGCGGAATCTGCCGGTCTCCAAAAAGGCATTGGCCAGTTCTGAGAGTTTTGTCAGAAGTTTAAGATAGTCTTCCCTGCTGATCAAATCCGACTCGAGGAGTTCAAGCACCGTTTCGGAGAAGATTGAATCTATTACCTTATCTTCATACTCCCGGTCCAGAACTTCGTCTAACGTGCTGTCATCTGATTGAACGCCGGCAATCATCCTTTCAAGGTCCTTCTGATACCGCTCACTCACAAAAGCCTTGGAGCCATCTTCCAGGAACATGATTATGTTTTCGTCTATTTCCATGTCGTCTTCTATTGTCTCACCTGAGCCCGACAGGCCGTATGCAGAGTTGTCTTTTGCCTTCATCGCCGTCAATTTGGTCATGATATTGACAAGTGTTTCAGGTATTCTTAAAGACTGCTCTTTGAGTAGGTTGAGCACTTGCACAATGTCATCTTCTTTGAGGCTGTTGAGAATACTCTCGATCTCTATATCACTGGAAGGAGATCGCAAAAAGGTCCTTTTCAGGAACTGGGACTTGAGGTCGGGAGTCAGATTCTGTACGAACGACATAAACCTGTTAAACGCATCTCCGCTAAAACCGGAGCGTCCCTTTTTTCTTAAATAAGAAGTGATAACCCTCTCATAAGTCTCTTCCGGAGACTCCTCTGATATGTGGCTGTTAACCAAAACGGCCACCTGTTCCGGACTAACATTTAAGACCACATCCTCTGCTTCATTATCCGTAAGTCTTCCCTCAAACAAAGCATGCAAGTAAGTCTCCCATAGCTCACGACCCGAATCACCGGGCTTGAGGTTCCCCGGCATGAAGCCGAAATGCGTGAAATCTATCGGTATCAACTCAATATGCCTCAGTTCCTTTCTTTCCGCGTCTTCAAGACAGGCCTTTCCCGTAAGGTTCCCGCGCATTGCTACCAGTTCATGAAAACCGAAGAGTTCCTCAACGGTGAGTCCCTTGCGGAATATGATGCCGGCTATGTTTTTGCTCAAAATGCTGCGGGCAAACTCCGAGAAAACAGGGTTCTTTCTGTCAAGAGAATACTGATCAATTACCAGAGTGTCTTGTGATGCCCCCAGGGTTATGCTGTTCCTTAACTCAAAGAGTCTTTCAAGAAGCCCAAAGGCCCGCTTAATTGTACCCTTTATAATGTGGTGATCGGGCGGATAGAGTCCTACGCTTTTTCTCGATATGTTAAGTTCAATAACAGCTTCGGTGAGCAGTCTCGCATCTATCGGAAGCTGATCCAGTCTTTTTTCTTCCAAAGCAAGGCCCCCCTTCTGACGAATGAACCCGGTTCGTAATGTCACATAAGTACCAGGAACAGAGGATAGGATGTCCGTTCTTTGTCAGACTATCCATAAAGCATCTTACAAGCACAGACTACGCATGGGAATGTACAAGATTTTATCACATTTCGTCGCAAGATGATCAGGGGGCGGCAGCGGACGGATATTGCGTCCCCGGGATGAGCTTTTCGATAACAGTTCATTCCAATCGCCGGTCGGAAAGAGGCGATAGAATCCTTGCACCCGGCTGTTCATCAGTTTGGAACGGATGCGCGGTGCAAGGGCTCTGCCCCGGACAACTTCTCCGAAACTTGATATAATGATGGGCATCATGCGTCTATGACAACGAGCACAAGTTTTATGGGTGGAAAGCCGGTAATCAAGAAGGAAGCGATATTCTTGTGGCTCCTGATATTTTCTTCAGTGCTGCTCTGGTCCGCTGTGCGTCCGCACGATTACTTTACGTGGGTCCTTGAAGTGCTGCCGGCGGTCCTGGGCGTGGTAATCCTTGCCGCGACTTTCAGGAGCTTCCAATTCACAAGTCTGGTCTATTGGCTTATCCTGATTCACTCTGTGATCCTG
>DATHCU010000456.1:0-2005 GCA_035319385.1 Thermodesulfovibrionales bacterium | reverse complement strand
CCTGAGAGTGGATGGTTGAAGTCAGCAAGAAATCTCTCACCTTCGACACCGGTGCACCTGAAACACGTAAATCCGTCTCCCGAGATATTCCCGTGCCCTCTTATGATCTCTTTGGGATAGAAACGCCCGAAATGAGGGCCGGCGCCGGATATCGAAAGATTCTGCATATCGACTTGGCTCCTGTCTATGCGCATCTCGGCTCCCGGGTCATAAGGAGCTACAACCTCGTTCAAAGCGTTGGGAAAGAAGAGAAGGGCTTCAGCTGTTGTGCCAATAAAGGCGGAAGACATGCCGCCGGGAAAGGGGTCCCGGCTGAAGTTGACCTCTTTCACAAAATAACAGTCGGTATGGAATGCATGCGCGCTCTTCCACTGGTATGTAAACTCAAGGGTTGCTGAGGACTCCAGCTGAATAGGCTCTCTGTTTTCTTGTGTCAGGAATCTGGTGTCTACTGAAAGCATTCTTCTTCTCCTATTAGGGAATCGCCATCCGTGGGTCATTGTTGTGAACGTTCTTGTCTCAATAGGGCATATGCCCCGCATCTGCGCTTTCTGCGCTGCAAGCAGAGCTGGACTTTCACTTTACAGCAGCGTACCGATATTTATATACTGGTATTAATGACCAATGAAAAGGTAATCATCCTTGCACAAGACATCGGGCAAAATCTGTCGAGGGAACAGAGTTTCCTCGGCAGAGCCGACATTCGCACTCTCCTTGCCGAGTCCAATGAGCAGGCCTTTGATCTTCACAAGTCGAAGAAAGCCGACCTTATCGTTGCCCAGATAGACTCCCCCGGGATGAGCGGGGAGGAACTCTGTTCGGTTATACGCCAAGACAAGGATTTGTGCAATGTCTCGATTATTATTGTATGCCTTGATAGCATATCGCATCATCAGCGTTGCTTAAAATGTCAGGCCAACTCGTATGTCACGATGCCGATCAATAATGCGATATTGCTGCAGGAGATGTATCATCTTCTGCACGTCGCCCCGAGGAAATCCTGCAGAATTCCTTTGAGCATAAAGGTAGAGGGATCGTCGAGGAAGATGCCGTTCACCGCCCATGCGGACAATGTCAGCACATCCGGCATGCTCTTTCAGACTTCGGCACAGTTGTCCGAAGGCGACACCATAACTTGCTCATTCTCCCTTCCGGATTCATCACAGGTGACAGCCACGGCAGAGATTGTGCGGATGCTTGAAAAAGAGACGAAAAAGAACGCAAATCGCTACGGGGTAAGGTTTGTGGAAATCGACGCGGACTCCCTTGCGGCCATAGAGTCTTTCTTGAGCAAAAACTGCTCCGGCAGATAAACCGCAACCGCTGGATCCACTGCTTGACTGACACAATATCATCGTCCTTCCCGCCTTTCCTGTGGATGACAAATTCGAGAGTGAAATTTTCGCGGGTAAACCTTCGAATGCCCGACTGCATTACGACAGGGATGTAGCCCAGTTCAGTGACCAGCCTTTCAATATCCGCTTTCTTATCAGCGCTCTGACGAACGAACTTGACCGCAAAATCAATATCCATTGTCCGAAGGATATAGTTTATGCCGAAGACCTCCCGGTATAACGGCATAACCCAACTGCCAATAAGCATGGATTCCTCAAAGAACCCCACTGAGTTGAGGGCCTGGAGAACCTCCTGAACCTCCAGGGGGAAGATATCTTTATGCTTGACCGTGACGCGCATGTGCTCTACTTCTGCCGGGGCTCAAAATTTTATTCAGATAAGCTATCTTTTTCTTGTATGACTGTATTTCTTTCTCGTACTTCTTTCTCAGTTTAAGTTTTTTCAATATATCTTGCAAGTCTTTCTCGGCAATATGCTTATTAAAAACTCTCTTGCCTTCACGGTACTTGAGGTAGTGGTAGGAATATGCTTTGTCCCTATACTGCTTCTTTCGCTCATTTATAACGCCTTTGGGAAGCTCTGAAATAGCTTTCTGAAGACCCTCCAGCATCTCCTGACAACGATGCAATTCATCCTGAAGCATGCCGCT
>DATHCU010000455.1:0-7914 GCA_035319385.1 Thermodesulfovibrionales bacterium | reverse complement strand
GCCTCATATCTGCCGGGTTTCCCGTGTCTCGACCACCTCTTGATTCCGGCAATCTTCTTCATATCATCAAGCCTGCCCAGTTCCTTCATTTTCTCATAAATCAGTATCCATGCACAGGGAATATCGGGACTGGCCTCGCACTTCCCGTTCTTGGATCCTCCGCAGGGACCGTTCATCAAGCCCTTAGGACATCTGGTAACCGGGCAGATACCTCCGGTCTGAGAGATAATGCACTCTCCGCAGGCAGAACACATTTCGAGAAAATCTCCCGTCCCGCTCGAGATCCCTATAAACTTCGTATCCATGGCAGGCAATACCGGCAAGCTTCCCAACTTTTCAACAACCCCTTGCACCCCCGCGCCACAGGCCATTGAGAGAACGGCATCGTAATGTGAAGCTTCGTCAATAATATTGTCGATGAACTTCGGCTCACATTGTCTGACAATGGTTTCCTCGCCTACGGTTACGTCTTCACCCTCAATTCTGTTCGCAGTACGCAGTGCGGACGCGAGAAGTTCAACCTGTTTCTTGCCTCCGCTCAGACAGACAGATACGCAATCTCCGCAGCCCAGAACAAGAATCTTCTTATACTTCTTAACCATCTCCTTGATCTCTTTGAGGGGTTTGATTTCGGCTACGACCATGTTATCACCTTCTTTGCTTTAGATGTCATTCAATGCGCCGAGATATCATGCCGATCTTTAAATGTCCGCTCATGATGTCCGTCTGACAGCTCTGATACCCTTTATTTTTCGGTATCATCCGCCACCTTTATTCTTCCTTCGTCCAATCCAAGTTCCCGCAATATCTTCCTCGCGCTCCGCACGTGTTTCGTGATCCATCGGTCGCAGTCTTTGAAATGGCATTCCTGTCTGTTACACCTGTTAATAAGCACGGCTTTCGCACCCTCCTCAAAGGGACGAATCAGCTGAAGCACATCCACCCTGCCGAGGCACGGTTTCCCGACCCTGTATGTCTTGGAATCTCTCTTTTCCACCTCGTCGGCACTACGATACTCGCAGAAGAATTCTATCGAGAACTCTCCGGGGGATTCCTTTTTCGCCGCATCAATAGCCGACGCTAATTTTCTCCTGCTCTCCTCATTGGTCTCGAGCCCGAGGTCAATCGCCGTCGCCGGACACTCAGCGGCGCAGATGCCGCAGGCCTGACACTGGCTTATGTCGATATTCGCCTTCTTTTGACCAGGGGCAGGGACTCCATACGGACAAACAGACACACAGTTAAGACACGAAATGCATTCATCGGATACAGTTGCACCGGCGCCGCAATTCAGGCACCTCTGCGATTCTTTGGATGCCTGTTCACGGCTATATCCCAGATTCACTTCGTCAAAAGTCTTGATCCTCTTCTCCACTGACAGCATAGGCATCTTCTGCCTCGCAGCCCGGACAGTACGGTCTATGAGTTTCTCGTCAAGCGGCTTGATAACGAAAGGCTCCTCAACCTCTTTCGGCGGCAGATTCCTGAGCGAGCGGTGTATCGCCTCCGCCGCCTTCTTGCCCGAGGATATGGCGTCAATGATACTCATAGGGCCGCTCACGACATCGCCTCCGGCAAACACCCCTTTTATATTGGTCGTGCCTGTCTCGTCTTTAACAACAATTTTCCCCTTCTTGCCCGAGATGATCTCGATATCCTTTATGTCTTCTGTCTTAGGGTTGTAGCCGATAGCCAGGATGACAGCATCGGCGCTTATCTCAAATTCCGAGTTTTCGACAGGAACAAGTCTGCGCCTTCTCGATCCATCCGCAACGAACATCATCTTCACACACCGGACCTTCTCGACTTTGCCGCTTCCCAGGAATTCAACAGGAGCCGTCAGATACATGAACTTCACGCCTTCGCTCTCTGCTTCTTCAACCTCTATCTTCCCGGCAGGCATCTCTTTCAGGGTCCTGCGATAGATTACAGTGACATCAGGAGACCCAAGTCGCACGCAGGTGCGGGCCGCATCCAGTGCGGTATGGCCGCCGCCTACTATGACGACATGCTTTCCAAGGACAGGCCTCTGCCCATGACTGACCTGCTGCAGAAATTCAACAGCCGTGGCTACCCCGGGGAGTTCGACACCCTTACAGCTCGGGAAAAGGCTCCTCTCACTTCCCAACGCGAGAAAGACAGCCTGATACTCCTTCAGCAGATCATCGATAGTAAAATCCCTGCCCAGCTTCATACCGGTCTTCGCCTGAACTCCCATGGCCAGTATGAGCCCGATGTCGTCCTTCACAACCTGCTTCGGAAGTCTGTATTCAGGCACACCCCGGATCATCATGCCGCCGAGTTCATCATGTGCCTCGAAAATAGCCACGCTATACCCCAGCAATGCCAGATCATGCGCCGCAGTAAGTCCTGAAGGCCCCCCTCCGACAACAGCTATCCTTTCAGTATAATAGGGTCCTGTTTTTGATACGTCCTTAAGCTCTCTGGTTTGGTCCGCTGCATAGCGCTTAAGGGATGCGATCGCAATCGGTTCATCCACCTGCCCCCGCCTGCATGCGGATTCACAGGTCCGCGTGCAAATCCTGCCGCATACAGAAGGGAATGGATTGACCTGGCGGATTATCCTTATCGCCTCCTTCACCTCTCCCTTCGCAAGTGCAGCGATATATCCCCGGACGTCTGTTTGTATCGGACATGCTGCCTGACATGGAGGCATAGCATTTATGTTCATCTAAGTGGTCCTCCTTTTGCTAAGAAACATCGTGTGCGTCTCATTATTATTTATAGTATAAAATATATTAATATGAATTATTGAATGCCACAGCCCGTCTGCCATCGATTATTCGTAAATTTCTCTCTTGTGAACCGGGATGGCCGTCGCAATTTCATGAACAGCCGGTCAGTCTCAATCATCAAAGTTCCCGTTTGAAGCGGTTTACCTCGGGAGTAGTGCTCGTGCGTATTGGACTATGACAATCCCTCGTGCATTTTTGCGGACTGCACTGTATTCTTCATCAGCATGACAATAGTCATAGGTCCGACACCGCCCGGAACAGGCGTTATAGCTCTCGCCTTCTCCTTCACAGGTTCAAAATCCACATCGCCAACCAGGCCCGTATCCAGCCTGTTAACGCCGACATCTATGACAACTGCACCTTCTTTGACCATGTCGGCTGTCACAGCCTTGGGTTTGCCGACAGCAACTATGAGTATATCAGCCCTCCGGGTATGAGAGGGGATGTCCCTTGTGCCGGTATGACAGACTGTCACGGTGGCATTGCCTCCATTCTTTTGGAGAAGCATGTTCGCAACAGGCTTGCCGACAATATTGCTTCTGCCAACTACAACGACCTCTGCCCCGCTCAGCTCCGTATTGCTCCTTCTCAGCAGTTCGAGGATGCCGTGGGGGGTGCATGGCAGAAAGCAAGGCTCTCCCAGCATCATCTTTCCTACGTTCACAGGATGAAACCCGTCCACATCCTTTGAAGGATCTATCGAATAAAGCACGTTGGTTTCGTTTATGTGTTTTGGAAGAGGCAACTGCACCAGTATGCCGTGAATCTTCGGATCTTTATTGAGCCTCCCGATCAGAGCCAGGAGATCCCCTTCTTTGGTGTCACCCGGAAGGTCTATCCTTTCGGAATAGATGCCGAGTTCCTTACATGCCTTTTCCTTTGCGCCGACGTAGACCTTGGACGCCTCATTTTCGCCAACAAGGACAGTGGCCAAGCCAGGTATTAAATTATTATTTGTCTTTAAGTTAGCTATTTCAATCTTAAGTTCTTCTTTAATTTGCTTCGATATCTCAGAGCCTTTGATGAGCATTGCAGGCATGTGTGCCGTCTCCTTCTCTATTATGGGTTTACAAAAGAAGCTAATCCCTCTTCTTGATAAGTTCCAGCAGCTCTTCCCTTGTAGACTGCTTAGTCCGGAAGATGCCTCTCACAGCTGATGTGACGGTCCTCGCACCCGGCTTCTTTACACCCCTCATGCTGATGCAGAGGTGCTCAGCGTCAATGACCACCATGGCGCCCTTGGGTTTCAGGCGGCCCATGATCAGGTCGACAAGTTGCGTCGTAAGCCTCTCCTGCACCTGCGGTCTCTTGGCAAGGACCTCCACAGACTTAACAAGTTCACTGAGACCTACGATCTTTCCGCCGGATGGTATATAGGCAATATGGGCTTTGCCAAAAAAAGGTATAAGGTGATGCTCACATACGGAATAGAACGGGATATCCTTCAGAAGCACCATCTCGTCGTGGCTTTCACCCTCTATGATGCTGAGCAGTTCCTCTGTAGGGGTTTCAAGTCCGGAGAATATTTCCTGATACATCCTCGCGACCCTATCCGGCGTATCTTTTATCCCGGCCCTTTCAGGGTCCTCCCCGATACCTTCGAGTATCAATCTTACGCCCTTTTCGATTTTCTTCAGATCCATGGTAACCTCAAATGTTCGACAGCGTGACGAGAGGGTCTATTTTAGCACCTGCACATTGTTATGTCAAAAGCCGGCCCAAACAGATGCATGCCGGCAAGACCTTTACATATATATCATTTATCAATGATTCCTGCAAACACTTTTTTCACTTCGCTCAATATCTCCTCATGCACAAACGGAACTCCGGCCACCACATTTCCCGTTGTCAGATAATCCCTCCCGCCACTGAAATCACTTACGATGCCGCCCGCTTCCTCTATCAGGAGGCTGCCGGCCGCAATATCCCATGGACTGAGTCCAATCTCGAAAAATCCGTCACACCGGCCTCCGGCCAGATATGCAAGGTCGAGAGCAGCAGATCCGGCCCGTCTAATATCGCTAATCCTCAGAAAAATGCTCCTGAAGAGATCAAGATATCGGTCAGTGACCTCTTTTCTCCTAAACGGAAAACCGGTTGCAATCAGGCAGTCACTCATTGACTGTACAGAGGAGACAGATATCGGAGACGAATTCAGGAAAGCGCCCTTCCCCTTTTCGGCGTGATACATGTCTCCTCTCAACGGTTCATATACAACCCCGACAACTATCCCGCCCGCAAACTCCAGGGCTATCGAGATGGAGAATACGGGGAACTGATGAATGTAGTTTGTAGTTCCGTCCAGAGGATCGATTATCCACCTGTATTTGTCGGTCTCAGGCGCATGTACAGATTCTTCAGCGAGGAAGTAATGGTCAGGGAAACGGTCATGCAGCACACTTATTATAACGGCTTCGGATTCCCTGTCCACCCTCGTCACAAAATCGGAAGCCTGCTTGAGACCTATATCCCCTTTTGACAGCTTGCCGAGATTGCGAAGGACTACTTCCCCGCCGAGCTTTGCCGCCTTCACGGCGGCATCCAAGAAGATAGCTGTGTTCATTTGGCGTCTTTAAGTTTGACACAAGGCGACAACAAATTTCCATTAATCAAGGCATTCGCAGACCGGCAGGCCGGATCGATAACCAACACCGAATTACAACCTCAAAATAAGATAGCGTCAGAAGCAGATCACGGACTGCGAAAGACACTTGAAGGGAATAAGGACCCTCCGTGGACTTATTCGCCATGTGTACCTGGTGCCGCGAGGTCCATAGCCATAAGGGTTGTGGGGAGAACGTTGAGAAGTACATAGATATAAACCGACTTTCTGAAGATCACATCGCTCACATCTTCGACGCCTTTTATCGAGTGCCGGGAACCGAAAAGGGTTCCGGCCTGGGCCTTTCAATAGCCAAGACGATTGTCAAGGCCCACGGCGGCGAAATCTGGGTGGAGAGCAAAGCCGGCCGGGGCAGCACTTTCAGTTTTACGCTGCCCGCTTATTCGAAATAAATAGCTGGCAATGCCCAGGAGCACAGGCATATGTCTTTCCAACAATCTACTTCAGCAACGTTTGCCGGTAATACAAACTCAAGTTGCACTTTCACCGGCGGTGAAGTCATATTCTTATCACCCTCTGGTCCGTTACAATTATGTCGACCCTCACATCATGCTTTTCTGAGGGGATCTTGTCGACAAGCTGTTCCTCGTAGGCAACTGCAATCAAGGGCATGATCCTTCTTCTGCCTGCCAGGAGCATATCATAGTATCCTCCTCCGTATCCCAGCCTGTTGCCCGAATAATCAAAGCCGGCTCCCGGTACGACAGCTGCATCGATATCATCAAGATTCATGCTTCGTCCTTCCGTTTTGAAAGGCTCCAAGATGCCCATATAACCGGGAGAGAGTTCATCAGTGCCTTCTATTGCATAGAGCTTAAGGGTATGGCCCTCCCTGTCGACTTTGGGAAGCACGATCTGTTTCCACATCTTCAGAGACGCCCGTATTATGCTCAGCGTCTCGACCTCGGACCTGAACGAGGCGTACAGAAGAAGCTTCCTCCCTGACAGAAATTCCGGCAGGCTGAAAAGTCTCCACTTAATCAGGGCATCCTTTTCAATTCTTGTTTCAAAGGGGATCTCATCCCGTATCCTCAGCAGTTCCTTGCGGACGGTATTCTTCATCAGATCCTGCCTGATACCAGGGCCACTGCATAGACAAGGTAGAGAAAGCCGCCGAATAGCATCGAAAAGGGTGAAACCTTCTTCCTGACGACAATTTCGATCATTATTACCAGCGCTGAAATCAACGCGATTATGCCTGAGAAGAGCGCCATGCCGGTCAGCTTCCATTCAGTGAACAAAAGGCCCACAGACACGGGAAACGTGGACTGGAAGACCATAGCTCCGGTGATATTGCCAACGGCCAGTGTGTCCCTGC
The DNA here is from genome assembly GCA_035319385.1 of Thermodesulfovibrionales bacterium. Taxonomy (GTDB): domain Bacteria; phylum Nitrospirota; class Thermodesulfovibrionia; order Thermodesulfovibrionales; family SM23-35; genus DYFC01. Next base: position 1,217 of record DATHCU010000455.1, on the reverse strand, counting down.
CTTTCCACGTCCAGGAAACGCTGTTGAACTTCTCCGGCAGTTCCGTAGCCACGGGAGCCAACAGCAGGGCAAAAAGCAAAGGATCCATGCCGAACCTTACCGATACGTGTTCAAGGCTCTCAACAAATGTGCGTGCACCTTCTATCATTATGATCAGAGACACGATCACCTGCAAACCAATGAGGACAATATGGGGATTTTCGGCCTTCATGAGACCTGTCTTTCTGAGCAGCCTGGCAAGGTACATCTCCTCGGAGTGCTCGAGGTCGCCGCTTTCCCCCTTGAAGGTTCTGTATGCGTAAAATATATAGCCGCAAACAAGCAGAACTGACAGAAATCTGTCAAAAGATCTTCCGGCAACGATCGGTACCAGGATAGCGCTGGCGTACATGGGTATAAAGAAGACCAGGTCCCTGAACGTGGAATGCGGCTCCACCCTTATCTCGAACTTGCGTCTCTTTGCCATAGAAGCTACGATCACTGTCAGACCCACAAGAAAGAAAGCGAGGGTCGACAACATAAACGGGGCCCCGAGTATTGCCCCGACGCCTATGTCTTTGGCCGACTCACCGTGGTAGAAAAAAATGGCGACAATGGGAAGGATAGTCTCCGGCATGGCAGTGCCCACCGCAGCCAGGAGACTCCCGACAACCGCCTGGGACAGAGAGAATTTCCTGCCCAGAGTCTCCACGCCATTTGTGAAGCTTTCAGCCGCCGCGAGTATGAGGAGAAGCCCCGCGATAAGGAACAGTATTTCAACAGACATCAGTGCACAACAAGGACCGGACAGGACGACGATTTGAGGACAGAATCCGTAACGCTTCCGATTAACATCCCTTTTATCAGTCCCAGCCCACGGGCTCCCATAACAACCAGGTCGATATCTTTCTCATCCGAGAGGGAGACTATCTCCCTGGCAGGAACGCCCTTCTCTGTTAAAACCGCGACCCCGAGTTCATCTTCATTAATCAGAGTGCGCATAGCCTTCACGCTATCTTCGTGCATTGCATCCAGTAAGGATTCATATCTGCCGTCATTCATTTCAATCTTCTTATTCAAAACGTCTTCGGGAATAATATGCGCTATGTACAACTCCGATGAAAAAATTCCCTTCAGATCTTTAGCAATTCTCAGGGCCCTCTCGGAAACCTCGGAAAAATCAAACGTGCAGAGGATGCGTCTGATTTTGAGCGGGCTTGTCAGGACATGATCGGCTT
>DATHCU010000454.1:0-4293 GCA_035319385.1 Thermodesulfovibrionales bacterium | reverse complement strand
GTTTTGACGGTAAAGACATACATGAAGACTATGTTGGGGAATGAATTTGCCGCGATTGACATATCGGATACCGGGTATGGTCTGAAACGCAGTAAACCCGCCGGGTTGCCCGCATCATCGAGAAGAAAGGGAAGGGGCCTGGGGTTGTTCATTACGCGTGAAATAGTGCAGTCAAATGGAGGTCATCTCGAAATTATCAGCGATGACAGGTCTGGAACGACCGTGAAACTTTTTTTTCCGGTGATGAGCCGATGAATAGCGCCGGAAGAATTCTTATTGTCGATGATGAGCCGAATGCAATAAAGGTCCTCTCTGCGATATTGGTAAATGACGGCTATGACGTATTCGATGCAACGGATGGTAAGACTGCCGTTCGGACGGTCTCTAACAAAGATATCGATCTGGTCATAACTGACATCAAAATGCCGGGTATGAACGGTATGCAGTTGTTCGAATATCTGCATAATGCGCATCCCGATATCCCGATCATTTTCCTCACGGCCTACGGAACTGTGGAGGATGCTGTTGATGCCCTGACCATGGGTTCCTTCTACTATTTCATCAAGCCGCCGGATTACTCGAAGCTCAGGACTGTTGTCTCGAAGGCTGTGGAACAACGGCGTATGAAGAAGGAACTTGCTTCATTAAGAGAAATGGTAACGGATAAGGATGCCGGTCATGAGATAGTCGGTAATTCACCTGCGATTTTGAAACTAAAGGATACCATAAAGACAATCAGGGATTCAGAGAGCAGCGTGCTGATTACCGGAGAAACCGGCACCGGAAAAGAGCTGATCGCGCGCGCCCTGCATTACAGCAGCTCGATGAAGAACAACCCCTTCGTGGCAATGAGCTGCGCTGCTATTCCACGGGAACTGCTTGAGGCGGAGCTCTTCGGTTTTGAGAAAGGAGCTTTTACCGGGGCGCTGTCATTCAAGCCAGGAAAATTTGAGGCTGCCGCGGGCGGTACGCTATTTCTCGATGAAATTGCGGAGCTGGAGATAAATCTGCAGGTGAAACTGCTCAGGGTATTGCAGGAGAGAGAGATTGAGCGTCTCGGAAGCAACAAGAAGATCGATTTGAAGTTCAGGCTGATATCATCAACCAACAGGGATTTGAAGAAAGAGATCAAGGCCGGCAGATTCAGGGAAGACCTGTTCTATAGAATAAACGTTGTGCATATTGTTGTGCCCCCTCTCAGGGACAGAAGAGAGGATATCCCTCTGCTCACGCTGAAATTCATAAAAGAGATGTGCGCGAGGGAGAACAAGATGCTTACGGCGTCAGATGAAGTGCTGGAGGTTTTTCAGGCCTACCATTGGCCGGGCAACATCAGACAGCTTAGGAATGTGGTGGAGAGGGCAGTGCTTCTTGCGAAAGGAGAGAAGATTACCGTAAAGGATCTCCCTATTGAATATAACAGGGTCAGGAGACTGAAGGAGATCAACAATTCCCAGCTGACCTTAAAGGAAATAGAACGGGATGCCATTAAGAGTGTTCTATTGCAGTGCGAGGGAAATAAATCGGAGGCCTGCAGGATACTGGGTATATCGAGGAAGGCGTTCTACAAGAGACTTAAAGAGCATGAGCTCATGTAGTGAAGTGTTTCCAAAAGAGACAGTGAAATCAATAAAAACCTTTAAATTCAACATGGTATGAAGCTGTTTCTTTAAGATACAGATTTTTCAAGCCCCTCCTTCTTGATGATTCATCACAATTTGACCTGATTTATTCAAATTCTGTTTCCAAAGGAAACAAGCTGCTCCCGCCGCACAAAGATGCGTAAGATTTTTAGCCTTTACTATCATATAGTTATTTGTGGGCATCAAATTTGCTAATATTTGAAAGATGCCTACGAGTCGAAAGAAAATCTTGATTATCGATGAGAGCGGATTCTGCCGCGTGTGTTGCGCTCTCCTCAAGGTTGCAGGTTTCGGCATGAAGACCTGCACGTATAACATGAAGGGCAGTAATAACCCATTGCCCAGTCTCGACCAGAACAAGATCGGATTGATCGTAACCAGTTATCCGTACAGTCATTTTGTGCTGAACGAGATCAAGAAGAGCCGAATTCCCTTCATAATCCTTTCGGACAACATCGACAGCAGACTGATCAGTATGCTCAAGGGATTAGCGAACTCCTACTGTATGATCAAACCTATAGATTATCAGAAGTTCAGAGAATTGGTAACAGAGATAATGAACGGCGGTTCCGTGGCTAAGAAAGGATTTTCAATTGTCTAGAATCATAGCTGTCTGTTTCGCGATCTGTATTCTCCTGAGTTCCGCATGTTCGGACAGTTATAAGACGAAGGAAGAACTGTTTGCAGCGGGTCAGAAATCAATGACCGCAAATGACCCAAACAGCGCGATCATCTTCTTCAAGAAGGCGCTGGAGAAGGACCAAAACTATTTTGAGGCACGTCTTCAGCTGGCCAGAGCATATATTCGCGCAGGCAAGACAGACTCTGCGGAGAACGAACTGCAAAAACTTGTCAGGCAGAGGCCCGATTCTAAGGATGTGCATCTCGAATTCGCCAGGGTCTATGTACAGAAAGGCAGCCCGGATGATGCCCTCAAGGAACTGTCGGCATTCATAGGCGACACTGCCGATAACGCAGAAGCTCTTGAAATCGCAGGGTGGGCGTATGCCTTAAAAGGCGAAAACGATAAGTCTGTTGATCTTCTCCAAAAAGCGGTGTCCGTTGGCGGAGACGGACAAACGGCGCGCATCTCGCTTGCCAAAGTGCTTGTCAGGATGGGAAAGACCGACGAGGCGAGAACTCAGATCTCGGAAATACTCAAAGGTGAGCCAGCGAATTTGGCGGGACTCTATACGCTTGCAGAAATCAATTTGGCGAGGAATGACAAGGATGCTGCTATAGGAACCTATGATCAGATAATTAAGTATCATCCCGGAGAACTCGATGCATATTTCAAGAAAGGCATCCTGTATCTTGAAAAGGGCAGGAATGAAGATGCTCTTTCGGTGGCGAACAAGCTTCTCTCCACCTTCCCGAAAAGGCCGGAGGGTTACCGGCTCAAAGGCATTGTTCTTTTCTATGGCGGCAAGTTCGATGAGGCGACGATCGCCTTGCAGAAATCCATATCCATGCAGCCGCATATTGCTTCCCTCTATTTCCTGGGTCTATGCCACTATTACAAGAACGAACCCGAACAGGCCATGTGTCAACTGCAGAAGGCCCTTGATATAAACCCGTCTTTTGATCAGGCCAGGGTGCTGACCGCGCTGATTCACCTGAAGAGAAACAGGGCTGATGACGCTATCTCTGAGATCAGAAAAGTTCTCGTGACAAACGAAAAGAATGCGATTGCTCACAATATCCTTGGCAGCGCTCTTATGGCAAAGGGTCTCTATACTGATGGACTTCAGGAACTCAACAGGGCCATAGTCAATGACCCGAAACTCATTGACGTCTATGTAAAGAAAGGAGTTTTTGAACTCAGCAAGGGTAGGGTCAAGGAAGCCGAGGCAGAACTCAAAACTGCTGTCAGCGTTAATCCGGACCTGCTCTATTCAAGGGTCCTGCTTGCCTCTTCTTATATAAAGCAGAACGAGTATGCCAAGGCCCTCAAAGTGCTTCAGGAAGGACTCAAGGGGGCCAAGAACGATGCGGTCTTCTATAATCTCATGGCTGAGGTCATGCTGAGGGAGAACAGGGTCGCCGAAGCCGTCAAATATCTGGAGAAATCCAAAGCGGCTGATCCGGCATACTTCAATTCGTATTTCAATCTTGCATCCATATACTTTCAGAAAGGCGAGAAAGAGAAGGGACTGCAGGAGCTTAAGTCCATACTGAAAATATCTCCTAACCATCTGGAGGCCTCTTTGGCTGTTGCCTCTGTTCTGGAGACTTCGGGGAACAGCGATGAAGCCCTGAAATATTACTCTTCAGCAAAAGAAGGTGGTAAAGTTCAGGGATACGTTGAGCTGGCAAAATATTATCTGAGGAAGAAGGAAGTTGACAAGGCTTTCAGGATTCTCGATGAGGCTTCAAAGAAATTTCCGAAGGAAACATCTCCGTATGAATTAAAAGGCAAGTCGATCCTTACCTTCAGAAAGTCTGAGGAGGCCATCCAGTCCTTTGAAGAGGTCGAGAAGATTAATCCTAAATTGGGACTTCCCTACATCGTAAACGCGTATATTTCTCTGGGAAAACCCGAAAAGGCTCTGGACAGGCTTCTGAGAGAAACAAGGCAACGACCTGATGATCCCGAGCTTATGTCTGAGCTTGCCAGGGTTTATAAAGTGACCGGCAGGAAGAGAGAGGC
>DATHCU010000453.1:0-2298 GCA_035319385.1 Thermodesulfovibrionales bacterium | reverse complement strand
TGTCCTTGAACTCATCAAGATCATCCTTCCAGTGAGTCGCTATCTTCAGGGGCTTCTCGCCGTCCTTAATCTTTTGTAGTACCTCACGGGAGCCGACCAGGCCCAGTGTCTCATTGATCTGAAAGTCCCTGGGATGAAGCCTGTTCAGGGCGCTTATGATTTCTATGCCCAGTAGAGCCGGGTCCAGCGCATCACGGTCAGTCAGGGCTATCCTGACTCCGTTGCATTTCTGTTTCTTGTAGATGTCACTGTCAGGGATGAACAATGTAGGCTTGAAGCTCACCCCCTTGATCTTTCTGCTGTTCAGATAGGAGGCCAGTTCTTCGGCGTTTATCCACGGTGCCCCGATCAGTTCAAAGGGAGTTGGTGTTCCCCTGCCGACGCTCACGTTTGAGCCTTCCGCCAATGCGGTCCCCGGATAGAGAATTGCCTCGTTCAAAGACCGCAGGTTCGGGGAAGGGTTCACCCAGCGCAACCCGGTCTGGTCAAACCATTGATCGCGCTTGTAATCCTTCATCTTCATGACATGCAGTTGTGCGCCGATGCGGCCTTCAGAGTTGAACATCTCGGCGAGTTCGCCGACCGTCATCCCGTGTCTGACAGGCAGGGGAAAACAGCCCGTGAAGGACAGCATGTCTTTTTCGAGCACAGGTCCTTGCACTGCGACAGCATTCAGGGGATTGGGCCGATCCAGAACATAGAAAGGAATACCTTTTCTGGATGCGGCTCTCATCGCATAGGCCATAGTGGATATGTATGTATAGAAGCGGACCCCCGCGTCCTGCACGTCAAATACCAATGCATCGATGCCGGCGAGCATCTTTTCAGTCGGCCTCAGAGTATCTCCATAGAGGCTGTAAACCGGCAATCCGGACAAAGGCTCTTTAGTCGAAGCGATCTTCTTGTCGGCTCTGCCTGTGAGACCATGCTCAGGGGTGAAGATCGCCTTGAGTGTTATGTCAGGCGCCTTCCTCAGGAGGTCGATGGTTCTCCTCCCCGAGCTGTCCAGTCCGGAGTGGTTTGTGATTAAACCCAGCCGGAGTCCTGAAAACTCGGAAAAACCATTCTTCTCCAGGACGTCTATCCCGGTTTGAACGGTCTGCACAGCGTGAGATGGAACCGCTACATCTTCGCCGGATCTGCAGAATGCTGTTAAAGAAGGTCTGTGTCGTAGCACCTGATTTGCCGAAACGGTTCCTGCGGCTTGGGAAACCAGATTTATAATCCTTTTTCGTAAGGGCTCTGCGTCGCCTTTTCCGTAGGGATGTACCCTGTTTGTCAACAAGACTATATAGATGTCTGTCACCGGGTCAATCCATATCAGGGTGCCGGTGTAGCCCTTGTGGCCATACGAGCCGACCGGCAACAATGCCTCGCGATTTGCAGCAAAAGGCGCATCAATGCTCCAGCCGAATCCACGGAACGGCTTCGAAACGACGGATGACTCGGGTATGGTCATCGCATCAACGGTTCGGGGTTCCAGGATTTTCACACCATTGAAGGATCCGTTATTGAGCAGCATTCTGGCGAATACCGAAAGATCATCCGCCGTGGAGAATAACCCTGCATGTCCGGCTACTCCACCCATTCTTTGGGCGGAAGGATCGTGGACTTCTCCGCAAAGCAGCCTGCCTTTTTTACCGTTGGTGAACTGGGTAGGCGCTATGCAGCTTAGATACGATTTGTCCGGCTTAAAAAATGTCCTGTCCATGTCCAATGGCCCGAAGACGTGTTCAGAGCAATATTCATCCAGCGGCTTGCCGGAGATTCTCCGTACGAGTTCACCCAGCACCTCAAAATTGATATCACTATAGAGATATCTGGAACCGGGAGAGGATACAGGGCGTTGGCCAACGATCATGTCCATTGCAACATCGTATCCAGACCAGTCCGGTCCAAGAGGCAGATCCGGTCTGAGTCCGGAACTGTGCGTGAGAAGATGACGAACGGTTATATCTTCCTTGCCGTTTGCTTTAAACTCGGGCCAATATTCTGACACCTTGTCATCAATTCCCAACTTTCCTCTATCCACAAGCTGCATGACCGCTGTAGTGGTTGCGACGACCTTTGTGAGAGAGGCAAGATCAAAGATCGTATCCACGGTCATGGATTCCTTCACGGGTTTAATTGAACGGTAGCCATAAGCCTTTTTCAGAATGATCTTCTCAGCACTGCCCACAATCAGCACGGCGCCCGGAATGTGGCCCGAGCGGATCTCTCTTCTTATTATCTCTTCGGCGGGCTTCAGATCTCTGGAAGACAGGGACGCCGCAAATACCGAAGTGCAGGCAATCAGCG
>DATHCU010000452.1:0-5828 GCA_035319385.1 Thermodesulfovibrionales bacterium | reverse complement strand
CATCGCGGACGGTTGCTCCCGGAAATTGATGAGGTTGCTTTCAAGCTGAAAGTGGGTGAAATCAGCAATGTTATTAAGGCCGATGACAAATGGTTTATTGTTAAGGTCGAAGATAGAAAGCCCGAACAGCAGTACTCATTCGAACAGGAGAAGGATGGGTTGAAGAAGGAACTGGAGACGAAACAGGCTCAGGAACTCAGTGATAAATGGGCGGCGGACTTGAAGGCTAAAGCCAAGATAGAGATCTTGCTCAAGACTGAGACGACGGATGCTGCGAAATGACGGGTCTGCACAGGGGTTGAGAGACTGCGCATCCCGAATTCAATAGCTGCGACAAATCGTGAAGATTTGAAAATATAATTAATCTTTAGACAGGGAGGAGAAAGATATGAAAAGATGGACAGGAGCAATTACGCTGGCTTGTTGTTTGGTATTGTTGGCAGTTCCAATGTTTGCTCAGGCGGGCATGGGGATGTCCGCAACCGGCAAGGTGGTGGCGCTAACATTTACGGGTGAAGTAACCAGTGTTGACCCGCAAGCTCAAACGATAACGGCGAAACGTGGAGAAACCGTATTCACCGCAGTTGTTGACAGTAATACCGTAATCAAGAAAGAGAAAGAGGAAAAGCAGCTCAGCGACATCAAGGCAGGCAACATAGTTGTTATCCGGTATTTTGAGGAACGCGGAGCGAATGCTGCGAAACTGATTATGATCAACCCTAATGAGAAGAAATAATCCTACAGGATTTTTTCTTTAATCAGGTCCGGAAGTTCATTGACATCATATGGGATTGCCTGTTCAATCTTGAATTGATCTGAAACCCCAAGGTTATCATTGTTGGACTGGTAATCCCATTTCAGCCATTTATCCTCGTACCAATTTTCGAAGGGAGCGACTTCGCCCGTCTTTTGCGCGAGCGTAATAGCGAGCAAGTGCCTCCAGTACATGACTTCAGCGGACACTGCAAAACTCAGATTGTGCACGTAGGCGGACAATTTGGGCATCACCAGAATCCCACCATGCTTCATTGTCTCCGGCATCTTGTCCAGCTTGCTCAGGTTGCATAATACGGCGCCCACGCGGTTTGGCCTGTCGGGCACTCTGTGTCTCAGTCCCTTCCATATCTCTATTTGATTAGTCGTCGCAAATATATAGCCGCTTTCCGCGAATTCATCAAGAGCCTTCCTGAGTTCTTCATTCCGGAATACATGATCAACCTCAAGATAAATAATGGTCGACGGTTTTTCGTGATTCGGAAGGATGATATCATTAACATAATGCGTCACCTGATTGTCAGGTCCATCTTGATGATCGAAGATTACTTCAATCTTGGAATTGTTCAGCCCCTTAATTTTTTCTACCACATCGCCGATTGTCTTCGGGAATTTAATAGTCTCACCCTTGTAGACGCATTCATCAGAGTCTCCCCAGGGATTCCTGTCCACAAAAACAAAAATCTTGTCCGCATAGTCTGTTATCGAGCGGATAGACTCTTGAATAAAATCTGCACCATAGGTGCATCGGTAGATTGCATATAGAATATGTTTCCCGCTTTCTTGCTTTGCCTCGCCGCCTTTGCTTTGAACCGCATCAACCAGGTTGTTATATGCGCTGGCATAGTCCGGCCTCAGAAGCAAGGCCCTCTGGAAATGAGTTATGGCTTTGTCGAGTCGTCCCTTTTCCTGAAAAGCCATGCCAAGATTGTTGTGAGCTTCAGCGTAATTCGGGTCTATATTCAGGGCTTTCTTGTAGGCGTCAACAGCTTTTTCAGGTTGTGCATTGTCCTGAAAGGCGATGCCCAAATTATTATATGCTTCAACAAACGACGGATTAAGTTTAATCGCTTTTCTATAGTTCGTTAAGGCTTTGGCTATCTGTCCCTTATCGTGAAGTATATTCCCCAGATCATAATAAGCATCGGCATAATTCGGATCGAGCCTGAGTGCCTTCCTTATATGCCTCAGTGCACGGTCATAATCGCCTCGTTTATAGAAGATTAATCCCAAGAGGTGCAGTACATCAGAATTGTCAGGGTTACCCTTCAATACCTTTCTTACAATACTTTCCGCTTCTTCGAACTTCCCTGACTGGTAAAGGTCAAACGCCGATTGAATTGATCTGTCGGATTCCATTGGTTATCCTTAAACGAAAAGATTTATCGTGCAAAAGAAAATCTGTAATCTGAGAAGACAGAGAACTGTCCAAGCAGATTATGGCAACAATTATACCAAAACGTCAGTTCAGGAGTATAGTAATCATCAACCGGCTTGTCCGGTGTGGTCGGTAATCAAATCTTCCATTGTTTAGAGATGAAAGCGGATGTGTCCGGATATCCCTTCTCCTTAAGCAGATCGCAGAAAGACTTCAGCAGGGGCCTGAAGTCTTCCCGGTCAGACAAATGATGGTCTTCGACAAGGTCCGTAATGGCGTCCGCATTTTCGTAGGGATCGAGATCATTTCTGATGTTTTCGATTCGTATCTCGATCTCTTCCAACATTTTGGCAGCTTCGTTCTCTGATAATTCGGTCATTCCCCCGCTCCTTATGTTTATTATTAATATACTCTCAATTTGACGTACTCTTCAATCCTGAACAGCAGATCCATTTCCTCGCCGGCTGTTTGCTGGAGGTGGACGATGACATTGTGAGGGATATTTTCACGGAGTCGCCGGCATACAAAGTTTATACAGATAATGGGTCTGGCCCTCAGAACACATCCCTGGTTGCTCAAAAAATAGCAGAGATCCCGGCTTTGTGGTTCTGCCGGAAGGGACCTGCCGAGAAGAAGGTTGATCAGCAGGAGTGGCATGTCGCATTTGTGGCCTGTGCGTTCGCTGCAGCATGTGCCTTCTCCCTGAACCGCGCAATCAGCGCATTCATTGACAATTCCGGTAGCTCGCATTTCATCATGCGTGGCCTGTATATTCCCATCAAGGCGAAGCAGCATCTCTGACAATTTCTCATCCCGAAGGAGACTCCGGCCAGAATCCTCATAGACACTCCTGGCGGAGGCGATTTTCATAGCGATACCATTTCCTGTGACAGAGCTTTTATTCAATGGCTGCAAGAAGATTTCCCGGTGGCATGGCGTCTAAGACTGGCGTTTCATTTCGATCATGCGGGGCAATCAATGATTTTGCAGGAACTCCTCTATCCCGGTCTGCGCCCTTAACTCCCTGTATATCGTCCCTGCTATCTGAAAAAGATTGACGGTGTCCTCTCTGTTGTAAATCTTGAGCTGTTCGAGGGCATCCGTGCTGCCTCTTCTAGCTCTTTCCCATAGATGAACCGCGTCATAGCCGTTCATTCCCTGGACCGTTTCGTCTCTCTGGATGTTGAGAGAGACTTCGAGTTTCTTGAATCCACCTTTGAAGCCTAGTCTCCTAGCGCCAAAGCAGATGTCGAAGTGAGGGATGTCGAACCTCAGGTCCGGCATCGCCCTCATGAGAAAAGGGACGTCGAAGGAACTCCCATAAAACGTTATCAGGTATTTGTATCTGGAGAGCTCTTTTTTCAGATTTTCGGCGGAGAGATTCACATTCCGAACAAAACACTTGTAGTCAAAACCGTCATACAAGCCAACAACTGTCACATATCCGCCCTTATCAGGCATAAACCCGTTTGTCTCGATGTCCAGACAGACTGCACAGTCCCTGAAATCCTCGAAGAGTCTCCAGTGTTCGCGCCGCTTGACAGTACGGGCAAAATACTCCGCGTTTGAATTCTTAAGCTCTTTCTTAGCCGAAGAGAGCTGTCCGTCAAAAGCCGCCTTCTTTTCGGGGCTGATGAAATCCATCTCACGCGCCTTGATGAAATCCGACCAGGTGAGTATCCCTTCCCGCCAGAGTCTTCTTTCGATTCTCGCGCCGATGCCACTTAGCATACTGAAAGTATTTTGTATCATATGTATAATTATGCAACACCTGCGCGGATTTAATCAAAGAAATGTGACACTAGACCCTGGGAAGCCTATTGGGAGAGGTCTCCTGTGAGTGGAGATAAATTCCCGTGGCAGGGATGCGGTCCAATTTCTGAATCAAAAGCACGGGTAATCCTGAGGAGACCGCAGACGAAGCGGAGGTCTCAGCTTAGATTCTCCAATCAAACCATGAGTGCTTGAAGACCTGGAACAAGAACAACGGTAGTTTTTTTGATTCATAAATTGGACCGCATCCAGTTTCCTTCCCTTAAATGATACGGGTTCAACCTTTCTCCCCGGAGGATTCTTTCAGACCTTTTGCGGCAGCCTTGTTGGAGGGATCGATCCTGAGCGCTTTTTCGAAGGTTGACTTGGCCCTGAGGTGGAAACCTAGTCTCAGATATACATATCCCACTTCCGCCAAGTATGCAACATTGTGAGGTTCAAGTCTTATAGCCTCATTTAGAGCCTTTGCAGCCTGACTGAATTTACCAGCTTTTGCAAAGGCCAGCCCCAAATTGTAGTGATATCGCGGGACTGATTTGTCCAGGTATACCGCCTGACCGAAAAGGCCGCTCGCAGCCGAATAGTCACCCTTGTCAAACGCCTTTTCTCCTTCTGTGAACCTGATCCTCCCGAGTTCCTTGTTATCGATGTGAACTTTGGCAGGTCTCGCAGCGAGACTGTTGTCGTATTGTCTTCTTTCCCCGGGGCTGGAGAGCACTTTGTACACTTCCGTAAGATGGGAAAAAATCGTGTTGAGCTTGTTTCTCAGCGCTCCCGGAGGCAGGTGCAGATGTTTGTCAGGATGGAATTCTTTGGCCGCCTCATAATATGCCTTCTTTATACTTGCTGTGCTTGCCGATCTTTCAATGTTGAGAAAGCTATAGTAATCCGTATCATCGAGCCTGCTGAAAATTTCGTCCACCCTCTTAAGGAAATCAGGGTCCCGGGCTTGCTCCGGCCCCGCCTCCCCGGCGGCCTGTTCGTGCCAGCCTTCCTCTTTGACGTCTATGACCCGCGCTTTGAGAAGGGCGTAAATGATCTTCCTTGTCTCGAAGAAGTCCTGCGGAGATCCTGCCACTATGTCGCTGATTCGCTTGCTGCCGTCGACGGAGTTGAGTATATCCTCATCGGGTTTTTTTTCAACCAGAATGTCCCCGAGCAGGCTCATCGGGTCGGCTGAGCAGTGCAATAGGATAGAATCATCAGGAGGCAGGGCCTTCGCAAGGATCTCTGTGCTCTTCATTTTCTTTATGCCCTCGTAGATGAGACGTTCGGCATCCAGCTTAAGGGCTATCAGTTTCTCCGGGACTGCAGGTCCCTCGATAAATGTGAATTCTCCATCTTCCCACTGGAAAAGGCTCAGGATAATCTGTTCCACCTGCTCCCTGACAGCAACTATAAGGTCGGTGCGCTTCAGGAATCCCAATTTCACCAGCACCGAACCCTGACTCTTGCCTGTCTTTCTTGAGATATCCGTTACCTGATAATGCTGGTCTTCCGTAATCTTCCTGTTTCTGAGCAAGACCTCAGTAAACCTGTCTCCTTGCGTGTTGGAAGCCGCATAGACCATGTCCCCATTCTTGAAATATATCTTTTTAGTTATACTGTCGCGGGTGACTTCAAATATGCCGTCCCGCTCGCTTCTTTGCAGGTCCAGCAATACGTCAGCCAGAGGATAGTTTCTTAATCTGCCTGATATGTCTTTTCTTTCAATGCCGCCTTCGAGACGCAACTGACTCTTCCTGGACCACACGATCTTTCCGTCAGCCTCGATGTCGAGGTCCCGTATGATGAAATGGACGTTCTGATCCGGCAGGAGCAGAGACGGACTCTCAATGTAAAAACCGAAGCCTTTCAAAGAGTAATCAGTGACGCAGGCTTTAACGTCCTTTTTATCGGATGA
>DATHCU010000451.1:0-8734 GCA_035319385.1 Thermodesulfovibrionales bacterium | reverse complement strand
TTTCATGAAGATGGCGCCGGTGATAAAGCGCCTCTATGAACAGATGATGGAACCCAGGTGGGTCATCTCTATGGGTTCATGCGCAAATTCCGGGGGCATGTACGATATTTACAGCGTCGTACAGGGTGTAGACAAGTTCCTCCCGGTGGACATTTACATACCAGGATGCCCGCCGCGTCCCGATGCTTTCATGGAAGGACTTCTTCTTCTCCAGCAGGCTGTCGGAAAGGAGAAGAGGCCTCTGAGCTGGGTAATGGGGCCTCAGGGGGTAGAGCGCATATCCGCGCCGTCCATGCGGGATATGAAGCGTGAGGAAAGACGGAAGGCCACCGACCTGAGGTCTCCTGATGAAGTATAGAATTGAAGCATAACATTCATGACCAATGAACCGAATATAGTTCAGGAACTCCGGGAGAGGTTTACTGACGCTGCTTTCATACAGCAGGGGACCCGTGATGAGGTGCCGACTCTATGGGTATCAGGCGAGAAAGTCCGGGACGTCCTGAGCTTTCTCAAGAAAGATATAAGGGACCCCTATCGCGTGCTGTACGACCTTACGGCAATAGACGAGCGTGTCCGTACTAATCGTGAGAATCAGCCTGATTGTGATACCAGTATCGTGTACCATCTGCTTTCCTATGCCAGAAATGAAGACGTGCGCATCAAGGTCGCACTGGGTGGTGACCACCCGTCCCTGAAGAGCATAACCGATATCTGGCCTTCTGCAAATTGGTATGAACGCGAGATATGGGACATGTTCGGGGTCACCTTTGAGGGCCATCCCCATCTCAGCAGGATTCTGATGCCCCCGTTCTGGCAGGGACACCCCCTGAGGAAAGATCATCCCGCCCGGGCAACTGAGATGGAACCCTTTCAACTGCCCGATGAAAAGGAAGAAGTGGAACAGCAGGCCCTCCTGTTCAGGCCTGAGGAATGGGGGATGAAGACTCATAAGGAAGACACGGATTTTCTCTTCCTGAATCTGGGGCCGCAGCACCCGGGGACTCACGGCCTGCTTCGGGTCATACTGGAACTCGACGGTGAAGAGATTGTTGACGCTGTCCTCGATATAGGCTATCACCACAGGGGCGCGGAGAAGATGGGGGAACGCCAGTCCTGGCATTCCTTCATACCTTACACAGACCGCATTGACTATCTCGGGGGAGTCATGAACAACCTCGCCTACATTCTATCGGTCGAGAAACTTGCGGGCATTGACGTGCCTGACAGGGCAAAGGTTATCAGGATCATGATGTCGGAGTTCTTCCGTATCGCGAGTCACCTTGTCTGGTACGGGACTTTTGCACAGGATCTCGGCGCTCTCTCACCGGTTTTTTATATGTTTACGGACAGGGAGCGCATCTTCGACATTGTTGAGGCGATCTGCGGGGGCCGTATGCATCCCAGCTGGTTCCGCATAGGAGGGGTGGCCCAGGACTTGCCGAAGGGCTGGGAAAAGCTGGTGCGGGACTACCTCAATTATCTGCCTGCCCGTCTTGCTGATTACGACAAGATGGTCTTGCGGAACAGCATCTTCAAGGCGCGCACTCAGGGTGTCGGGTCCTATACCCTTGACGACGCGATCGAATGGGGCGCAACCGGTCCGGGACTGCGGGCATGCGGCATGGAATGGGACCTCCGCAAGAAGAGACCTTACTCCGGATATAACCAGTTTGAATTTGATATTCCGACAGCGGTGCACGGCGACTGTTTTGACAGAGGTATTGTGCGCATAGAAGAGATGAGGCAGAGTCTGCGGATTATTGAGCAGTGTCTGAGGAACATGCCTGATGGTCATTACAAGTCCGACCACCCGTTGGCAACGCCTCCGCGTAAGGAGCGGACAATGCATGACATCGAGACACTCATCTCACATTTTCTCAGTGTAAGCTGGGGACCTGTGATCCCGCCCGGTGAGGCATCAGTGGGGATCGAGGCTGCAAAGGGGATCAACAGTTATTATCTCGTCAGTGACGGCAGCACAATGCCGTACAGGGTGCGGATACGCACGCCGTCTTTTGCACACCTTCAGATGGTGCCGATGATAAGCCGGGGCTGCATGATCCCTGATCTGCTGGCGATTCTGGGAAGCCTCGATTATGTGCTGGCTGACGTGGACCGTTAAACGGAGCTTGTAGAAATGCTGACTGAAGAAGAGATTCGTGAGATCAGGAATGAAGCATTGAAGGCGGAGCAGAAGCAGGCCGCCTGTATCGGTGCGCTAAAGGTTGTTCAGAAGCATCGCGGATGGATATCGGATGAGGCGATTGCGGATATCTCCGGCCTTCTCGATATGTCTCCCGATGAATTGGACGGGATCGCGACCTGCTACAGCCTGCTTTTCAGGAGGCCCGTTGGCAGACATGTAATCCTGATCTGCGACAGCGTGAGTTGCTGGGTCATGGGATACGAGAAGATACTGACGCATCTCAGGAAGAGATTGGGCATCGGTCCCGGCGAAACCAGCGCGGACGGGAAATTCACTCTGCTGCCGGTCGCGTGCCTGGGTATCTGCGAGCATGCCCCGGCGATCATCATCGACACAGAGGTCTATGGAGATCTCGATGACGGGAGACTCGATGAGATACTTGCAAGGTACTAGAGAGAAATGACCTCATGGAAACACCACTCACTAGGAATATAAAGAAAGACAGGAAGCCGCTCAATCTCGGCGAATATGAGAGAGCCGGCGGATATCAGGCCGCGCACAAGGCGCTTAAGACCATGACCCCTGAGGAAGTGATACGGGGTGTCAAGGATTCCAGGCTGCGCGGCAGGGGAGGAGCGGGATTTCCGACAGGCATGAAGTGGGACCTTATGCCGAAGGATGCGCCGCATCCGAGATATCTCGTCGCAAATGCCGACGAGATGGAGCCCGGCACGTTCAAGGACCGCATCCTCCTCGAAGGAGACCCGCATCAGTTTCTTGAAGGCGTGATTATCTCCTCCTATGCGATACAGGCGGACATCTCCTATATCTTCCTGCGTCTTGAATACAGTCTGGCGGCGGAGCGGCTCGAAAGGGCGATTGCGGAGGCATACGACAATAACTATCTCGGCAAGAATATCTTTGGCTCGGGACACAATCTTGAAGTGAGGCTGCATACGAGCGCCGGCCGCTATATGTGCGGGGAAGAGACCGCGCTGCTGAATTCCCTCGAAGGCAGGAGGCTCATCCCGCGCGCCAAGCCTCCCTATGCGACTACTGTCGGCCTGTGGGGGAAGCCCACCGCTGTCAACAATGTGGAGACCCTCTGCAATGTCCCCCACATAATACTCAACGGGGCCGCATGGTTCAGAGGCCTGAGCAGATCGGAGGACGGGGGCACAAAGATATTCGGGGTCAGCGGCAGGGTCAAGAACCCCGGGGCATGGGAACTTCCCATGGGAACCACAATAAGGGAAATTCTCGAAGATCATGCGGGCGGCATGAGAGACGGTTTCAGGCTGCGGGGGATAATCCCGGGAGGGGCTTCCACAGATTTTCTCCTCGAAGAGCACCTCGACGCAAAGATGGATTTTGACTCACTCCAGAAATTCGGCAGCCGTATGGGCACGGGCACGATGATTATACTTGATGACCGGACCTGCCCCGTCGGCATGGTACTGAATCTTGAGAGGTTCTTCGCGAGGGAATCCTGCGGCTGGTGCACACCCTGCCGTGAGGGGTTGCCGTGGATAGTGAATATGCTCGAAGCCATAGAAGACGGCAGGGGACTGCCGGAAGATATCGATGTTCTTCAGGAGCAGGCTTCGTTGCTGGGCCCGGGCATGACCTTCTGCGCATTGGCCCCGGGTGCCATGGAGCCACTGCAGAGCGCATTGAAGCATTTCAGGACAGACTTTGACCGGCATATCATCGGGCAGAGCTGCCCTTGGAGATAGGCTTGGCGACTATATATATTGACGATAAACCGTTTGAAGTGAAGGATGGGCAGAACCTGCTCGATGCCTGTCTTTCTCTCGGCTTCAACGTGCCCTATTTCTGCTGGCATCCGGCCATGCATTCGATCGGGGCATGCAGGCAGTGCGCTGTCAAGCAGTTCAAAGACGAGAACGACAAACGCGGTCGCATTGTTATGTCATGCATGACACCCGCCAACCACGGCACAAGGATCTCAATAGATGATCCTGACGCCATAAGATTTCGCAGGAGCGTCATAGAATGGCTCATGCTCAACCATCCCCATGACTGCCCCGTCTGCGATGAAGGCGGAGAATGCCACCTGCAGGACATGACTGTCATGACCGGGCATACATACAGGCGGAACCGGTTCAGGAAGCGCACGCATCTCAATCAGTACCTGGGACCTTTTCTCAATCATGAGATGAACCGGTGCATACAGTGCTACCGGTGCGTGAGATTCTATCGTGAATACGCTGGGGGTGATGACTTCAATGTGTTCGGATCGCACGACCACGTCTACTTCGGCCGTCACAAAGAAGGGATCCTCGAAAGCGAGTTCAGCGGAAACCTCGTGGAGGTATGCCCAACGGGGGTATTTACGGACAGGACATTTAAGCGGCGTTACACTCGCAAATGGGACCTGCAGACGGCTCCCTCAGTCTGTATACACTGCGGCCTCGGCTGCAACATCATACCCGGAGAACGCGCCGGAGAACTGAGGAGAATCCTTAATCGTTACAATGGTGAGGTCAACGGCTACTTCCTTTGTGACAGGGGCAGATTCGGATACGATTTTGTGAATAGCGACCGGCGTCTCCGCCAGCCGGTATTGTCAGTAGCAGGCGAAAGGAAATCCGTAAGCAGAAAGGAAGTCCTCGACTCCCTCTCCCACCTGCTCTATTTTGGCGCAAACGTGATCGGCATAGGGTCTCCAAGGGCCTCGCTGGAAGCTAATTTTGCGCTCCGCACACTTGTCGGCCCTGAATATTTCTATCAGGGTATTTCCGAAAGGGAGTTTCGGATGTCTTCACTGATCAAAGATATTATGCAGAAGGGGCCCGCTCGTTCTCCTTCATTGCACGAGGTTGAAAAGTGTGATGCGATACTGGTGCTCGGAGAAGATGTGACAAATTCTGCGCCGATGCTTTCACTCGCCCTGCAGCGGTCCATACGGCAGAAGCCCATGAAGGCCTGTCAGAGATTGCGCGTGCCAGAATGGCACCATAATGCGGTGTGTGACGTCATACAGGATGAAAGGGGCCCGTTGTTTGTTGCAACCCCTGTATCGACAAAACTCGACCGGGTGGCGACCTTGTCATATCACTCCGCACCCGACAATATCTCGAGGCTGGGGCATGCAGTCGCTCACGCACTGGACCCTAAGGCCCCCGAAGTGCCGGGCCTTTCCGACGAAATGACGGCCTTTGCAGAGAGGGCGGCTTCGGCCTTAAGTGAAGCGGAAAATCCGCTGATTATCTCCGGGATGGGCTGCGGCAGTGAGTCTGTGATACGAGCGGCTGCAAATGTTTCATGGGCATTGCACAAGGCGGACAGGACATCTCACCTTTGTTTCGTTGTTCCTGAATGCAACTCTTTGGGGCTCAGCCTCATCGGAGGGGCAAGCCTGGATTCCGCCATCAGGGATGTCAGGGAAAAGAACTTCGATACGGTAATAGTCCTTGAAAACGACATCTTCCGACGGACCGACAGTGCCTCTCTGGATGAATTCTGTCAAAGGTGCAGGCACATTATCGTCATTGACAGCCTGGAGACCGCAACAGCGTTGAAAGCCGGCGTTGTCCTGCCCGCCGGAACATTCGCGGAAAGCGATGGCACTATCGTTAACAACGAAGGCCGCGCACAGCGCTATTTCAAGGTGATGAAGCCGGGGCAGGATATACAGGAAAGCTGGCGCTGGCTCCTCGACCTGATCGTAATCGCTGATAAGCCGGAGGCGGCTCAGTGGAAATTATTTGAAGATATCACTAATGCCCTGTCCGAATCAATTCCCGCCTTCAGGCCGGTCAGAGAGATCTCACCGCCTGCCGGGTTTCGCATGACAGGTATGAAGATCCCGCGCCAGCCCCATCGTTACAGCGGCCGCACCGCGATGGCTGCGCATATGAATGTGCATGAGGCAAGGCCACCTGATGACCCTGACGCGCCCCTTTCTTTCTCAATGGAAGGATTCGAAGGCATCCCGCCGTCGACTCTCATCGCCAGATTCTGGTCCCCTGGCTGGAACTCTGTTCAGTCCGTGAACAAGTTTCAGAGCGAGACAGGAGGTCCGCTGCGCGGAGGTGACCCGGGGAGCCGTCTGATAGAACCGGCAGCCGTTCCGGGTGTAACTTACTTTAATGGAATACCGGCTGCTTTTGAGCCTGACGCAGAAGAGAAGCTTGTTGTCCCTCTGCATCATATCTTCGGATCAGAGGAGCTGAGCGCCCTTTCTCCGGCCATCATCGAACTTGCGCCTGAACCGTATATTGCCCTTAACCCTGCTGATATGGAGGGACTGCGGGTCGAAGAAGGAGCAGAAACCGGGCTGATGATCGGCGGGGGGACGGTCTGGCTGCCGGTAAGACGCGTCGATTCGATTCCATCCGGAGTCGCGGGGCTACCTTCCGGCCTCGTAGGATTGATCGGCATCGATCTGCCTTTGAGTGCCAGGCTCAGAAAACGGGGTGAGGGCGGGAAATGAGTTCAACGATAGGCCATCTGGTTATACTCTTCGGAGTGCTCATCGGCGCGATGTCGGTCGCCGCGGGGCTTATCTGGCTTGAGAGAAGACTTCTCGCGGTCTGGCAGGACAGATTCGGGCCGAACCGGGTCGGAAGGTTCGGGCTGCTTCAAGTCCTTGCCGACATGATCAAGATCTTTTTCAAGGAAGACTGGATACCTCCGTTTGCCGATAAACCCGTCTACATAATTGCGCCCGCAATAATCATCGTTACTGTCTTGCTGTCCTTCTCGGTCATCCCGTTTACCGGCGCAATACAGGTTGTCAATATCAATATCGGCCTTCTCTTCTTTCTTTCCATGTCTTCTATGGGCGTATACAGTGTGGCCCTTGCAGGTTGGTCCTCCCACAATAAATACTCTCTGCTCGGGGGCCTTCGCGCTTCGGCTCAGATGCTCAGTTATGAGGTATTCATGGGCCTGTCCCTCATGGGAGTTGTCGGCATGGCAGGCTCGTTTGACCTTCGGGAGATTATAGAGGCCCAAAGGGGTCTATGGTTCTGCATACCCCAGTTTTTCGGCATGATCATGTTTCTGATAGCAGGCATCGCAGAGACACACCGGATGCCTTTCGACCTCCCGGAGGCGGAGAGCGAACTGGTTGCAGGTTTTCATTCGGAGTACTCAGGAATGAAATTCGGGATGTTTTTTGTCGGCGAGTACCTGGGCATCACCCTGATTTCCGCGCTGATAGTTACACTCTACTTCGGCGGGTGGATGGGACCGGTGCTTCCGCCGATCGTATGGTTTCTCCTGAAGACTTTTATTCTGATCTGTCTCTTCATCCTGCTCAGGGCATCCCTCCCGCGTCCGAGATACGATCAGCTTATGACTTACGGATGGAAGGTGCTGCTGCCCCTTTCGCTGTTGAACCTGCTTATAACCGGAGGGATAATACTTGCAACGAGCTAGCGAGGATAGAAGATGCTGAGCCTTATAAGGAGTATGTGGAGGGTCTTTCTGCACATGTTTCACAAGAGGGAGACGATCCTCTACCCCGAGGTGAAGCCTTCTCTGCCGCCGAGATGGCGCGGACGCATTATTCTTTCTCGGGACCCGGACGGCGAAGAGAGATGTGTGGCGTGCTATCTCTGCTCTGCCGCATGTCCGGTCGACTGTATATCACTTCAGGCAACCGAAGACAAACACGGCAGAAGGTATCCGGAATTCTTCAGGATCAATTTCTCCCGCTGTATCTTCTGCGGATTCTGTGAAGAGGCTTGCCCGACTTACGCTATCCAGCTTACACCGGATTATGAGATGAGCGAATACAAGAGGGAGAACCTGGTCTATGAAAAGGAAGACCTGTTGATCAGCGGTCAGGGGAAATATCCCGGCTACAATTTTTACCGCGTTGCCGGGTTATCGATTAAAGGCAAAGGCAAGGGCGAAGCAGAGAATGAAGATCCGCCTGTTGACGTGCGATCTCTGCTGCCATAGTGCCGAGGAAGATATGAACGAAGTATTTTACATATCAGCCGCAATAGCAATCATGTCAACCGTTATGGTCATAACGCGGCTGCATGTGGTGCATGCGCTTCTGTATTTCATCGTATCGCTTTTATCCGTGGCGGTCATCTTCTTTGTCCTCGGCGCTCCGTTTATAGCCGCCCTCGAAGTGATCATATATGCCGGGGCGATCATGGTGCTTTTCGTCTTTGTGATCATGATGCTCAACCTGGGGCCGCAGTCTGTCAAGCAGGAAAGGGAATGGCTCAAGCCCGGGACATGGATCGGCCCGGGAATTCTCTCTGCGGTTCTCATCACAGAATTGATTTATCTGTTCGTTATACACGGGAACAGGTCTTCGGGCGTAATCATGATCACCCCAAAGCGGTTGGGCGTAGCCCTTTTCAGTCAGTATGCCCTGGGTGTTGAACTTGCATCACTGCTCCTGATGTCAGGCCTTATAGGCGCGTATCATATCGGCAGGCGGCTCAGGACAGGCAAGGGGGAGCAGCAGTGAATTTGCTCAACATTGATCATGGACTCATCCTTGCCGCGATCCTTTTTTCCCTCGGCTTCTTCGGGGTACTCGTGAGGCGCAACATCATCTTTGTCCTCCTGTCTATCGAAGTCATGCTCAAT
>DATHCU010000450.1:0-4126 GCA_035319385.1 Thermodesulfovibrionales bacterium | reverse complement strand
ACCCCTTAGCGCGACTTCACTGTCACCGAGAAGTTCAAAGCTTAGACCCCCCCTTCGTCTTCGGTGCCATCGAGGATCCCCGTGATTCTTGATTCATAGATCGAGTCATACGCCTTGACCTGATTATGGCTGATCCGATTGTGCGGCTTATGGCATTAACCGGATTTCTGCTGTAGAATATTCCTGATATTAACGAGTCGGGTAAACTGAGGAGGTGCCTAATGAAGAAGGCTTCTGCAGTACTGTTTCTTGCAGTTTGGCTCATCAGCGTTGCTTTTCTAGTGGATGTGAATTCCGAAGAGCCAGGGAAGGGCAAGAGTTTTTTCTCGACCAGCCTGCATTACACTACCGGGGGAATGTCATACTGGTATCACAAGGACAGGGGCGGGCTGGAGACCGTGACCGATATCCCGTACGACAGTCCCAAACTTGATTGTCTCAATTGCCACATATCTACCTGTGACAGATGTCACAAGACTGAAGCCGACGGCAAGATGTTTTACTCGGCAAAGGCTGCTGCGAGCGCGGGCGTCTGCTTGTCCTGCCACAAGCGTGAGGCTGCTGTAGCGAACATCGACAAGGCGGCAAACCAGACAGACGTACATATCGCGAAGGGGATGCAGTGTATGAACTGTCACTCGGGCAGAGAGGTGCACGGTGACGGTGTTCAGTACGCATCGATGAAACAGCAGGGTGTTATGGATACCAGTTGTGAGAAGTGTCACAAGACCATTTCCCCGAGCACGTCTCATAAGATTCACGGCGACAAGCTCGAATGCAAGGCTTGTCACGTGAGGCATGTCCTGAGCTGCACCAATTGCCACGTCGGCACTATAATCAATGAACACAAGCGGGTTGATATAAAGCTTTCCGGTTGGATCTTCCTGATGAACTATAACGGAAAGGTGACTTCCGCCAATATGCAGACCTATGTTGCTCCCGGAGACAAGACGTTCATGATGTTTGCTCCACAGAACAGCCACTCGATCATGAAGGAAGGCAGGAAGTGCGGCGAGTGTCACGGTACGGAGACCGTGAAGAAGGTACAAGGCGGAAAGATTAAGCTTATCTGGCTGGAGGGTAAAGAGGTCAAACACTTAGCCGGAGTTGTCCCGGTCGTTGCCGGGACCGAATATGATTGCGCATATCAGAACTATCAGAACGGAGGTTGGACTACCATTGAAAACCCGCCTGCGCCCGGTGTGCAGTATGCCGGATACGGTGCGCCCCTTTCCAAAGAACAAATGAAGAAACTGGCGATGCCGATGGGGAAATAGTCAAAACAGCATAAAACAGGAACAGCGACTTGAAAAGGGAAGGCCGGTCTTTACTGAACCGGCCTTCTTATTTGGCTGTTGTCATTTGAGGATTTCCCGGTTCCTGAACCGGGTCTAATTCAGCCGGCCTTCCTGTCTCAACTTATTTACGATCTCCTGTATTTTCGGCATGGCATCGACCGCCGCCTTTTCACCCTCGAGCACAGCCTCATGTCTTTTTGAGAAATCTGAACTGCCTATATATCCGACCTTTGGCTTTATAACAATATCAGCCTTGGCTAGCTGGATGGCCGAGAGTTTGGAGTACATGATGCCTATCGCCTGGAGCATTGTGTCTATAGTGCCTGTGGGCACTGCCGAGTCGACATCGCTTGATATGTCCACGGCAATCACAACGTCCGCTCCCATCCTTCTCGCGGCCTCAACAGCCACAGGACTGACCACGCCACCGTCAACATAGGTCCTGCCCGAAATAACGGGGGGCACGAATATGCCGGGGATAGAACAGCTTGCCCTGACTGCGGTGCCGGTGTTGCCGCTCGCGAAGACGACTTCCTTGCCGTTCTGAAGATCTGTCGCAACCGCATAGAAAGGGATCTTGAGCTTCTCGATGGGGGTATTCCTGAGTATGTAATTTATATACCCAGCCAACTTTTCACCTTTAATAAAACCATTATCAGGAATAGTGAAATCCGCGACATCATCCTTCTGTATGGCAAAGGACAACTTCTGAAGCTCAAATGCATTAAACCCATATGCGTAGAGAGAGCCGACGAAACTGCCCGCACTCGTGCCGACAATCATGTGCACGGGTATCTTGTTCTCTTCGAGGACCTTAAGGACGCCTATGTGCGCAAACCCTTTTGAAGCGCCGGCCCCGAGAACCACAGCAATCCTGGCCTGTTTTTGCTGCGGCTGTGTCTGCGACGGCGCACATGAGAATAAAAAGACAAGGACCAGCAAAGACATAATTCTAAGTACCATGTGACCTCCTGTTTTCATCTTATAAAAATAATCCCTGAGCATCACATTTGTCAAAGGAGATTGGCTATCTGAATCTTCATGCTACAATTAACCGTATGAATATAGTTACGGCTAAGGGGCTCACAAAATATTACGGAGATCTCAAGGCGGTTGACGAAATAGATTTTGAGATACAAAAGGGTGAGTGCTTCGGGTTCCTGGGGCCCAACGGTGCGGGCAAGACGACTGTAATGCGCATTATCTACTGCTACCTGCCGCCTGGTTCCGGGGAGGTGATGGTCTTCGGGATGGGGGTGAGAGAGTATCCCAGTCTGATCAAGTCGCGCATAGGAGTGATGCCGCAGGACGACAATCTCGACCCTGACCTTTCGGTCTTTGAAAACCTCAGGGTATACGCGCGATATTTCGATATCCCGAAGGGTGCTTCTTCCCCGCTGGCCTGGGAATTGCTCGAATTCGTCGATCTGAAAGAGAAGGCGCATGCCAAGATCGGAAGCCTCTCAGGTGGCATGAAGAGGAGGCTCGTTCTGGCGCGTGCGCTGATCAATAATCCGGAACTTCTTATCCTGGATGAACCGACTACAGGCCTTGATCCCCACAGCAGGCGCTCCGTATGGGAGAAGCTGAACTATCTGAAGACTGAAAAAAACACGACCCTTCTGCTGACCACGCACTATATGGAAGAGGCCGAGAGGATGTGCGACAGGGTCGCGATAATGGACTCGGGAAAGATCGTGACCATTGATACCCCTGCCGGACTCATGAGTGTACACGGCGGACATCTGGAGGACGTTTATCTGAAGCTCACGGGCAGAGAGCTTGTCGAGAGGACCATTTGAATATAAGACGCGCATTCAGGGTGTGGCAGAGGAATTTCACGGTCTATACAAAGCTGTATAAGTCGAGTATAGCGCTTAATTTCGTGGAGCCCATTCTCTATCTGACGGCAATGGGA
The DNA here is from genome assembly GCA_035319385.1 of Thermodesulfovibrionales bacterium. Lineage (GTDB taxonomy): Bacteria > Nitrospirota > Thermodesulfovibrionia > Thermodesulfovibrionales > SM23-35 > DYFC01. The sequence continues at coordinate 910 of DATHCU010000450.1, read as the reverse complement.
TTTGGCCTCGGGGCATTCGTGCAGCAGATCAACGGTGTGCCGTATATCAAGTATATCGCGCCGGGCATTATAGCGTCTTCTTCCATGTTTGCCGCCATCTATGAGTGCACGTACGGCACGTATGTCAGGATGACCTATCAGAAGACGTTCGACGCAATACTCGCCACGCCCGTCAATATTGATGACCTCGTAGCGGGTGAGATCATGTGGGGCGCTACAAAGAGCCTGATTTACGGGACTACCATCATTATCGTAATCTCTCTGTTCGGGTTTGTCGATTCCCCGCTGATATTGCTTGTTGTGCCCGTCCTGTTCTTGACAGGGCTTATTTTTTCGGAGATATCAGTGATATTCGTAGCCATCGTCCCGGGTGTGGACTCATTTAATTACTTTTACACTTTGTTCATGACCCCCATGTTTCTCTTCTCGGGGATATTCTTTCCCCTGGATAACCTGTCTCCCGTCTTTGCTAAGGTAGCTTTCTTCACGCCGCTGTATCACCTTGTAAATATCTGCAGGGCGCTTTCTTCAGGGAGTTTCTCAGGCTGTATCTATGATCTCCTCTGGGTGTTTGCGGTAGTCCTTCTTCTCGCTCCCTATCCGTTCAGACTTATGAGGAAGCGCATAATAAAATGAAGCCGCATCTTGCTTCTCTGAAGTAATGCCTCCATGCCCCTCCCTTAGCCCCAACGCTTTTGCCATTTCTCGGCCTGACCGGGAATCGGGAAAGGCAATTGATGCCCGATCAAGAAGTTCGATCATGACGTATGTGGCTTTACTAAAACCCTCTTAGTAAGCACATAAAATGATGAAATAAAAGATACTATTGTATAAAATATAGAATCGAAGTCGTCTGCGGGATGCGTTAACGCAACGCTGCCAATGCCCTGCGTACCGGCGGGCAGACCGG
>DATHCU010000449.1:0-8689 GCA_035319385.1 Thermodesulfovibrionales bacterium | reverse complement strand
ATTCTCCTCATTGAAGACAATCCCGGAGATGTGGAGCTGATCAGGACGACGTTCGAAGAAACCAGGGACCGGGACGTTGTATTGGCAACCGCCGAACGAGTTTCTACCGCCCTGGAGAGATTGAGCAGGGAGGAGTTTGATGCTGTTCTGCTGGATCTCGGATTGCCTGACAGCTATGGGCTGGAATCTCTGCGGAGGATCCGTGAGAATGCGACGTCAGTCCCGGTAATTGTTTTGACCGGTCTGGATTATGAAGAAATGGCGGCCGGCGCTCTCTTGTCAGGGGCGCAGGACTATCTGATCAAGGGACAGATCGACAGCGATCTGCTCTTGCGTTCGATTCGGTATGCCATCGAGCGTCAACGGGCACAGCAGGAGTTGAAAGAATCGGAGGAGCGGTTCAGGAAGGCGGTCATGGATTCAGCATTTCCCGTGATGATTCACGCTGAAGACGGCGAGGTGATCGGGATAAACAGGATCTGGACAGAGATTACCGGATATCGGCTGGAAGACATACGTACTATCGATCTGTGGATCGAAAAAGCATATGTGGAGGGAAAAGAGCAGATCAGGAAGCATCTGAAAGAATCCTACTCACTCTCTTCTCGGGCGGATGAAGGAGAATACGTTATCAGGACAAAAGGCGGCGGGACAAGAACGTGGGAGTTCAGTTCAACTCCGCTGGGCATCCTGCCGGACGGCAGACGGCTGGTAATGAGTATGGCCTCAGATTTTACCGATCGCAAACGTATGGAGGAAATAATAAAACATCAGGCCTCTCACGACCCCCTGACAGGACTGCCGAACAGAATTCTCTTCCTGGACCGCCTTAAGCACGAGATGAGTCAGGCCCGGCGAAATGGAAAGAAATTCGCGGTTCTCTTTCTCGATCTCGACAGGTTTAAGGACATAAATGATACGTTAGGTCATGATGCAGGCGATCAACTGCTCAAAGATGTTGCTTCGAGGCTGAGAGATTCGGCGCGCGAAAGCGACACCATCTCCCGGATAGGCGGCGATGAGTTCAATATACTCCTGACTGATATCGGTCAAATAGAAGACGTATCCGTAGTCGCAAGGAAGATAATCGCAGTACTGCAAAGACCGTTTGTCATAGCCGACAATGATTTCCATGTTACGGGAAGTATCGGGATCAGCATTTATCCCGACGACAACCAGGGAATAGAGGCCTTGCTTAAATGCGCCGATATAGCCATGTACCATGCTAAAGAGCGGGGCAGGAACAACTACCAGTTCTATGACCATTCTATCAATAGGAAAACGCTGGAAAGGCTGAAGCTTGAAAACAGTCTCGCTCTAGCCCTGAAGCGCGGAGAGTTTGTATTGCATTATCAGCCCCAGATTGACACTGCAACACGCAAGGTTACGTGTATAGAGGCCCTAATTCGATGGAATCACCCGGAGCTGGGATTGCTGCATCCGGCTCATTTTGTCAGCCTCGCCGAGGATACGGGGCTGATAGTGCCAATAGGCGAATGGGTTTTACGCACAGCCTGTACGCAGAATAAGGCATGGCAGGATGCGGGATATCCGGAAATATGCGTTACAGTCAACCTTTCATACCGGCAGCTGCGTCAGCCCGGGCTTATGGAAATGGTTCCAAGGACGTTGAGGGAAAGCGGACTCGACCCGAAATGGCTGGACCTTGAGATTACTGAGAACACGGCTATGCGAGATATCGACTACACAACTCCTGCCTTGATGGCGCTCACAGAGATGGGTGTAAATTTGTCGTTGGACGATTTCGGCACCGGGTATTCATCATTGGCCCATATCAAGAAGTTGCCGATTCATAAGATAAAAATAGACAGGTCCTTCATCAGTGACCTCACGGATAATGCGGATGACATGGCTATTGTGAATGCGGTGATTTCACTGACTCATAACCTAAGGCTGAGGGTTCTTGCTGAAGGAGTGGAAACCGAGGAACAGTTTTCTTTCCTGAAATCCAATGACTGCGACGAGGTTCAGGGCTACCTGTTCGGTGAACCATTGCCGGCAGACAGGATCGAAAGTCTGCTTGGCAGTCCGTATAAAGGAGCAGCTTAGCACGTACTCCATGTCTCTCCAGTAAACATGTCTTTTTTCGAGCATCTTTTCAGCAGACCGAAGCATCCAGGAATCTTCTTGCCGAATCTCTGTTATAATTTCTTGACTGCAGAGCCATTGATGGGCCATGCGCGGCAAAACGAGATAAATTATCGTCATCGAGGGGGGATATCGTGAAGGTACTGGTAGTTCTTGGGCATCCGCAAAAGGGGAGTTTCAACCACGCGATTGCTGAGACAGCGACAAGAAGTCTGAAGGATAGGGGGCATGAAGTATTCTTCCATGATCTCTACGAAGAGAAATTTGATCCCATTCTCCACCATGGCGAGATACCCAAAGATGCCCCGGTAGATGCCGATCTCCTTAAGCATTGCGCGGAGTTGTCCGAAGCGGACGGCATAATTATCGTCCATCCGAACTGGTGGGGACAGCCCCCCGCCGTCTTGAAGGGATGGGTTGACCGCGTTGTACGTCCCGGCGTTGCCTACGCATTTGCGGAAAGCGACAGCGGAGAGGGAGTTCCGATAGGGCTCCTGAAGGCCCGCGTCGCCATGGTGTTCAATACCTCCAATACGAAGCGCGACAGAGAGCTGAAAGTCTTCGGCGATCCGCTTGAGGCGATCTGGCGGAACTGCATTTTTGATCTCTGCGGGGTCAAGACCTTCTACCGGAAGATGTTTGAGGTCATAGTCGTAAGCACCCATGAGCAGAGAAAAAAGTGGTTGGAAGAAGTGACACAGGCCGTGGACACATTTTTCTGTCGGGAGGACCTACTCTAGGGCTGCCGGCAAGTAAAACGCAACAGCTTCGCCATTGCAGCTATCAAAAAAGGACCCCGGGCATATGAAAAAAAGAGTGGCAGAAGGGGGAAAGCTCCTGCCACTATAAAGGGGGGAGTTTAAAAGGCTGTCACCTAAAAAGCATTTTTAGTTAGCAAACGCTTAATATAATGCACCGGGAAGCGCCGGAAATTCTAATTAATAATTTTTATAGATATATAAGAAGGAGAAATAAAGGGGTTTTGCGGGCTGTCTAGAGCTTTCTGATGCAGAGGCTGACCCTGTAATACTTAAGGTCTTCTTTAGGGTTCTCAGGCGTAAAAACGATCGGTTCTTGCCTTTCATCCATAAGTATGATGAAGTTTTCTTTCATCACCATCTTTCGTATCGACAGGACTTTGGAGAACCAGACAAAGACGGTGTCACCGCTTTTTACATCCTTGCTGGGTTCAACCAGCAGCAGGTCGCAGGCTTCGAGGCCACCGCATGACTGTATGCCTTTCGTAGTGATATAAAAAGCGCTGGGGTCATCGGTTGTCGCATATTCGAAGTTCTTGGCCACAAGCGAAGGATAGTCCAGATCGATGCAATCTCCCCATGACTCAATCTGTGCCTCGTCCAGAACAGGTACCCTCCTGGAGATGAACATCCTTTCGCTGACCTCTGTCTCCAGGACCAGAAGGGTCTCAATCGGGATCTCCAGAGACTTGGAGAGTTTCAGAAGTGTTTCCCTGCCCGGTTTTCGAATACCGGTAATGAGCTGGCTCACATATGCGCAGCTTACGCCCATCCTCTGGGCAAGTGTGATTGCCTTGATCCCGCGCGACTTCATAAGCTTCCTGAGTTTTTCTCCAAATGTCATCATCATCATCGTCCATTATAATATATTTAATGCAGTTAGTTAAATAACTTTTGCTTACGTCGGGGAGAATGGATACTTAAGCAGATGATATCCCCGCCCCTCTTTCAGGAACGTCGTTAGATAACAGTCCATTGCTGCGGCATGAAAAGCTTTTCGAATGTCATGAGAGCGAAACGATCAGTCATGCCGGCAATAAAATCACAGACCATCCTGTGGCGCAGTTGCTCATGACTGTGGTCCTTAAGCCTGCCGTCCTCCGGTACGTCCATGAAAGCCTCATCGGTATGCTGAAGATAGTACTCGTAAAGGTCTTTCAGTATCTTCTTTGCCTTCCTGAACTCCCTTATGATCCGCTCACTTTCGTAGACACGTTCGTAAAGAAAAGCTCTCAACATATTGATTGCCGACAGGACTTCAGCACTCATGTCTAGTGTCCGCAGGTTTGCTTTGATCGTCTGATAGACAACGTCCCTGACCATCGTGTCTATTCTTCCCGCGTGAGTGTCTCCGAGAGTCTTGACAATATCTTTCGGGATGCCGGATTTCTTTATTACACCGGCACGCATGGCATCATCGAGGTCGTGGTTTACGTAAGCAATGATATCAGAGATGCGGACGATCTGCCCCTCAAGAGTGTCGGCCTTCTCATGCTCCGAAGACGGAATTATGAGACCTTTGCCTTTGGAGTGCTTGAGGATTCCGTTTCTAACCTCATATGTGAGATTAAGACCTTTGCCGCCTTTTTCCAGAAAATCAACGACCCTGAGACTCTGCACATAGTGATTAAACCCGCCAGGGTGAATTTCACGCAGTATCTCTTCGCCGGCATGTCCAAAAGGGGTGTGTCCCAGATCATGACCCAGCGCAATGGCTTCTGTGAGGTCGTCATTAAGTCTCAATGCCCTTGATATTGTGCGAGCTATCTGTGATACCTCAAGGACGTGGGTCAGTCGTGTACGGTAGTGATCCCCCCTGGGCGCAAGAAAAACCTGGGTCTTGTGCTTCAGTCTTCTGAATGATTTTGAATGGATAATCCTGTCTCTGTCCCTTTGAAAGCACGTACGAATATCGCCTTCCTTCTCGGGCCTTGTCCTGCCCCTGCTCTGGGAACTACGGCAAGCCCGGGGGTGAAGCGTCTTCTGCTCGATATCCTCAGTCTGTTCGCGAATGTTCAAAGGGAACCTCCAGACTTTTTATTGATACTACATTTCGAGTGAGAAGTAAAGATGTTTTTCTCTTTTTGAGATGAGTTGTCCGCGACTACGGCCTTTGTAAAAGGTTGATAAAGAGACGTCAAAGAGGGTATATTATGAATTAAACTTTTTTGGAGGTGTACTATGTCCTTTAATCTTATAGATATAGCATACGCAATGGCTCCGGCCCAGCCGGGGGGCGCGGGGCAGGGAGGAGCAGCCGGCCTGCTGGGAAGTCTCGTGCCGCTGGTCCTCATATTCGTGATCTTCTATTTTCTTCTGATCAGGCCGCAGCAGAAGAAGGCCAAAGAGCACAAGAACATGATAGATAATCTCAAGAAGGGCGACAAAATCATTACATCAGGCGGCATTTACGGTGTTATAGAGGCAGTCGGCTCCAACACTGTCACTATCAAGGTCGGAGAAAACACCAAGATTAAACTCGGCAAACCATACGTTGCCTCCATCAGGGCTGCTTCTGACGAAGACTAAGAAAGTCTTGATGCATCATTTGTTTTGACGGCTGTATCTGATAGAATCTTATTATGAATTTAGTGATTAATCCCGAAGTTATGGAATCCATGGAGGTTGCATGAAGAAGAACGTTCTCTGGAGATTGGCTCTCATCGGCATTACCATTATACTCGCCGTTATTTTCTTTCTTCCGAATACACCGGCATTCAGGTATATGCCGCAATGGTGGCAACAGAACATGCCTGATAAGGGCATAGTCCTCGGGCTCGATCTTCAGGGCGGGCTGCACCTCGTCTTTGAAGTCGAGGGAGACAAGGCTGTTGAGCTAACGACTGAGCGGTACGCCTCACGGATGAAGGATATATTGGCAAAGAAAAAGCTGATTGTGGAGACTAGTGTAAGCGGATTGAATATATCCGTTAGCCCTTCTTCATCCGATGTAAGAAAAGCCATAGAAGACAGCTTCCCGACGCTTGCCCCTGTTGAAGCAGCCGGCAAACTCGTTTATCGCCTGGCCGGCAGCGAGGCAAAGAGGATAAAGGATACCTCTGTCGATCAGGCGCTCGAGACAATCCGTAACAGGATCGACCAGTTCGGGGTTTCTGAACCCACGATACTCAGACAGGGTGAGAACGAAATAGTCGTTCAACTTCCCGGGGTCAAAGATCCGAAGAGGGCCATCGACCTTATCGGCAAGACTGCACAACTCGAGTTCAAGATGGTCGATGACGAGGCGAAGACTGCTGCGGAGCTTCCACAGTCGATAGCTCCCGGAGAAGAAGAAAACTTGATCCAGCAGTTCAGCGGAAAGATTCCCGAAGACGACGAGATTCTCTTTGAGAAGAAGGTCAATAAGGAAACCGGCGTTGTGAGGAAGATTCCGTTGCTTGTCAAGAAGCAGGCTGCCCTGACCGGAGATCTGTTAAGTGATGCCAAGGTCAACATAGACTCCCGTTTCAGTGAACCGTATGTCTCGGTATCATTCAACGATGCGGGTGCAAAGACCTTCGAAGATGTGACCGGCGCAAACGTTAAGAAGCGGATGGCAATTATCCTCGACAATACCGTGTATTCGGCGCCTGTTATTCAGGAGAGAATCGCCGGAGGAAATGCTCAGATAACCGGAAGCTTCACCATGGACGAAGCAAAGGACCTGAGCATCGTATTGAGGGCTGGGGCGCTCCCCGCACCGCTAAAAATGCTTCAGAACGTGACTGTCGGACCATCTCTTGGCCGTGATTCCATCGAGGCGGGAAAGATGGCCGGAATTATCGGGACCGTTGCCGTGATAATATTCATGATATTTTATTACAGGCTTTCCGGTGTCATAGCCGATTTTGCCCTCCTGCTCAATATCGTACTCCTCCTCGGAGCCATGGCATCTCTGAACGCAACTCTGACTCTCCCCGGCATCGCAGGAATGATACTCGCCATAGGTATGGCTGTTGATTCAAACGTCCTGATGTTCGAGAGGATGCGTGATGAACTGCGTGCGGGGAAGACCCCTCGGGCAGCGGTGGATTCGGGCTATCATAAGGCTTTCTGGACCATTTTTGATTCACACGTAACAACGCTGATTACGGCGGCGGTTCTGTTTCAGTTCGGTACGGGTCCGATAAAAGGCTTTGCGGTGACGCTGAGCCTCGGTGTTTCGATAAACCTCTTTACCGCACTGATAGGCACAAAATCGGTCTTCGACATCATCAACAGCAAACGTGAATTAACGAAATTGAGCATATAGGAGAGCCAATGATTGAGCTGATCAGAAACACTAACATCGATTTTCTCGGCAAGAGATACATAGCTTTTATTGTTTCAGGGATACTGTCGATTATAGGGATTGTGGCTATTGTGCAGATAGCAACCGGGCACGCAAACCTCGGAATAGACTTTGCCGGGGGTACCTCTATCCAGTTCAAGTTTGAGAAACCGGTTGTTCTGCATAGCGTCAGAGTTGCACTTGAAGAGGGTGGACTTAAGGACTTTGATCTTCAGGACCTGCCTTCGGAAAACAAGATACTGATCAGGGTCAAGAAGACTGACCAGAGACTCGGACAGATCGCGGAGACCATAGAGAACGTCTTGCAGCAAAAACTGCCGGACAATAAGTATGTTGTGGATTCAACCACTGAAATAGGTCCTAAGGTAGGCGGAAGACTCAGGGCGGATGCTGCGAAGGCTGTCGCATTCGCGGTACTGGGGATCCTTATCTATGTTGCCTTTAGATTTCAGTTCAAATTCGGGGTCGGCGCAACGATCGCTACCTTTCACGATGTGCTGGCCGTGCTGGGCATATTCTTCATCATGGGCAGGGAGATTAATCTTATACTCATCACTGCCCTTCTCACGATTGCCGGTTATTCACTAACCGACACAGTTGTGGTGTTCGACCGTATAAGGGAGAATCTGAAGATTAAACAGAGGGAAAGCGTTGAAGCGGTTATGAACCTGAGTATAAACGAGGTCCTGTCCCGGACCATCATAACCTCTACGACGGTCCTTTTGACATCCATCGCACTTTTCTTCTTCGGAGGAGAAGTAATACATGATTTTGCCCTGGCCATGATCATGGGGGTCGTTGTCGGCACCTATTCCTCCATCTTTGTAGCAAGCCCGGTGGTATTGATATGGGGAGGCAGCAGGCCGTTCGCGAAGAAGTAGTCCGGACCAAGATGCTGATCCATGAATTCCGGATCGGGTCCTGAAAACGGGCTATGAATCGTCACTGGCTTGTAAATAAGACCAATCCGGAGTATATTCAGTACCTTTCCAAGACCGCATCAATCTCCCCCCTGCTCGCGCAAATAGTAGTCAACAGGGGGATGAAGACACCTTCTGAGGTGAAATCTTTCCTGCAGGCGGATTCTCTGCAGTTTTCCGACCCTTTCGGCATGTCCGGGATGAAGACTACGGTCGACAGGATCATGGCGGCAAAACGGCGTGGAGAGAAGGTGCTTGTCCACGGCGATTATGACGCAGACGGGATCACAGCCACGACTATCATGCTCTCCGCCTTGAAAGCTGTCGGCATAGACTGCAGCTTTTTTATTCCGAACAGAATTGCCCATGGCTACGGCTTTAAGAAAGCAGGGGTCGAGCAGGCGCGTCAACTCGGTGTCAGCCTTGTAATTACAGTCGACTGCGGCATTTCATCCTTTGATGCAGCAGCCGCGTGCAAAAAAGAAGGCATGGATGTGATAATTACCGATCACCATGAACCTGCTTCGGCGCATGACGCGCCTTCTTCAGAGCGGGATTTCTCACTGCCCGAGGCAATAGCTGTGGTTAATCCCAGAATATCCGACCGTCAG
>DATHCU010000448.1:0-4699 GCA_035319385.1 Thermodesulfovibrionales bacterium | reverse complement strand
AACCACCTTCGCATTCTGAGATTTCACCTCAGTCAGAGGAGCAGGATGTTTCCCCTCCTCCTTTGTTGAAGATCCTTTTGAGGGCTGACTCTCCGAAACCGGAAAAGCTCTTTCGGGTGCGGATGTCTTATCAGCCTGCGTTGCTGCAACGGCAGGCACAGTGCTTTCACTTTTGGGAGAGAATTCCTTATAGACAAGAACAGCAAAACTCAAAACCACAAAAATAAAGAGCACACTTCTTATCAGTTTCTTGAAGTTCAATTGAGACCTCCTTGTCTTCGCTCACAGTGCATCGGTCCCTTTGATCTCGCAATACTCCGGCGGGAAGTATTTCTTCTGAAAATACAGGGCGACATTCACCAGGCCGATAAGAACAGGCACCTCTACGAGCGGACCTATCACGGCCGCAAACGCCTGACCGGAGTTAATGCCGAAAACAGAGACCGCGACCGCGATCGCGAGTTCAAAATTATTGCTTGCAGCGGTGAAAGAGAGTGTGGCGGTTTTTTCATATCCCGCGCCGAACCTCCGCCCCATATAAAAGGAGACGAAGAACATCAGCAGAAAGTATATTAAGAGAGGGATTGCCACCCTTATCACGTCGAACGGAAGCTGGACTATATATTGCCCTTTAAGAGAAAACATCACAATTATGGTAAAAAGCAGGGCGATCAGTGTGACGGGGCTGATTTTCGGAATGAATGCCTCTTCATACCATGTGCTGCCTTTTATCTTCAGCAGACTGAAACGGGTTATGATTCCGGCCATAAACGGGATCCCCAGATATACGAAGACACTCTTTGCAATCTGGGCGATAGTGATGTTCACGACGGCGCCCTTTAGGCCGAACAACGGGAGAAGCAGTGTTATGAAGACATAGGCATAGAGTGAAAAGAAGAGAACCTGGAAGATCGAATTGAAGGCAACAAGGCCCGCAGCATATTCTCTGTCGCCGCAGGCGAGATCATTCCATACGATTACCATGGCAATGCAGCGCGCCAGTCCGATCATGATCAGACCCATCATGTACTCCGGATAACCCCCGAGAAAAATAACCGCGAGCAGGAACATCAAAACGGGTCCAACGATCCAGTTCTGCACCAGGGAAAGACTCAGCACCCTCGTGTTTCTGAAAACCGATCCGAGGCGTTCGTATTTGACTTTTGCGAGAGGCGGATACATCATCAGGATAAGGCCGACTGCTATCGGGATATTGGTGGTGCCGACCTGGAACCGGTCCCAGAAGCCGGTGATTTGAGGATAGAGGTATCCTGCTCCGACCCCCGCAAACATCGCCAGGAATATCCACAGGGTGAGAAGACGGTCAAGAAACGACAGCCTCCTGACAACTTCAGGCATTCGGCACCTCTGCGATAAAGTCTGTGACTCTCCGTTTTATTTCATCCCGTGTGTCTCTGAACCTGGCCGTTATCTCCTCTTCAGTGCCCGTTGCCTTTGCCGGGTCCTCCAACGACCAGTGTATGCGTTTGATTTGAGGGGGAGTCCAGGGGCAGGACTCGGCCGCATTGTCACACAGGGTTATAACCACGTCCATTGTTTCGAGCAGTTCCGGGTCTATCGGTTTTGATTTCTGCCCGGAGATATCTATCCCTGTCTCCCGCATGACTTTCACCGCGCGTTCATTCAAGCCTGCAGGACTGAGACCCGCGCTGTATGCTTCGATCTTACCCTTCCCCAATTCCCGCGCAAAGCCCTCAGCCATCTGACTCCTGCAGGAATTCCCCGTGCATAGAAACATGACTTTCATATCCTATCTCCCACAGCAGATCTTGCCGCCGGGCAAGACCGCGATATCCGCTTTTTCTTTCTTCCGCCTCAGAAATTCCTTCAGTCTCTCTTCATCCTCCTTCACGGCTTCGGCCCCGATCCTTTCGATGGTCGAGAGCAGCAGGAACCTCTTAAACATGTCCGAATCGTCAAGCCGGTAGTGTATCCACTTGCCCTGTTTCCTGTCTTTGATAAAACCCGCATCTTTCAGCACGGCGAGATGAAATGAGACTTTCGGCTGTATCATGTCCAACGCTGCAACGAGATCGCACACGCACAACTCACCGTTCCTGAGGAGTCTTAATATCCTCAGCCTCGTCTCTTCCGAGAGAGCCTTGAACGTGTTCACGATATCCTGCATTGCTAACCCGCCGCTTTTATCAATTCTTTGACTTTGTCGAGAGACGGCAGAGGTTTTCCCGCATGCTTCAGTTTGCCGTTGATCACGAGTCCCGGGGTTGACATGGTGTACTTCATGATCTCCCGCAAGTCTGTAAGCTTTTCGATTTTCGCCTCGATGCCGAGTTCCTTCACCGCCTTCTTTACGAGTTCTTCCATCATTGAACAATTGGGACAACCGGGTCCCAGTACTTTGATTTCCATTCTGACCTCCTATAGAATCGCGTTAAACAGATAGCCGACGGCTATAATGGTTACAGTCATTATACCTGCAAAGACCGCCAGAAGCGGAATCTTCAATACCTTCCTGAGTATGATCATTTCAGGCAGTGACAGCGCGGTCACCGCCATCATAAAGGCAAGCACTGTCCCCATGCTCAACCCCTTCTCCATCAGCGCGTATACGATCGGAATGATCCCGGCGGCATTGGAATACAAGGGCACTCCGAGCAGGACCGCGACAGGAACAGCAAAAGGATTACGGGGACCTGCGTAATGGACCAGGAAATCCTGTGGCACATACCCGTGTATGAACCCGCCGATGCCGATGGCGATAATGATATACAGCCAGACCCTCTTCAGTATGTCGGCTGTATTCTCTCTCGCATACAGCAGCCTTTCTCTGAAGCTCTGGCGCAGTATTTCGTAATCTTGTCCGGAGTGGAAGGTGTAGACGTATTCTTCGACCCATCTCTCCAGCTTCAGTTTTCCGATTATCAGCCCGCCCAGTATTGCAACTAAAAGGCCTGTCCCTATATAGATCGCCGTTACCTTCCAGCCGAAGAGGCCGAAAAGCAATACCACGGCTATTTCATTCACCATCGGCGATGAGATGAGAAATGAGAATGTCACGCCCAAAGGTATACCCGCCTCCACGAATCCTATGAACAGCGGGACGGCCGAGCACGAGCAGAACGGTGTGACGATCCCGAGCAGGGCAGCCAGTATGTTGCCTATAAACTCTTTTTTATGAGACAGAATGCGCTTAGTCTTCTCCGGTGGGAAGAAGCTCCGGATTACCGACACCGTAAATATGATGACCGAAAGAAGGACAAATATTTTGATTGTATCGTAGATGAAGAACTCTACCGCATTAGCGAGCTGAGAACCATGGACTAATCTGAGCAGGTTGTATGTTATATATTCTGAAAAAACTTTTAACATCGGCATCCTCTTGGAGGCGGCATATCAACAAGTATCTTTGGTTAATATATAAACAAAGTTTGATGGATGTCAATAGGGGGCAGGGCAGATGCCGTATCGGTGTGCTTGTGCAGACGGCCTTCGGGATTCTCCTGAGATCCTCAGCGGCGGATAGAGTTTATCTTATGTGCGAGACATCCTGCCCCGAATCCGTTATCAATGTTCATCACGGCAATGCCGGGCACACAAGAATTGAGCATGGCGAACAAAGGGGTCAGTCCACCGAGATTCGTGCCGTATCCGACGGATGTGGGAACGGCAATAATCGGTATGTCCGTGAGTCCGCCGACAACGGAGGGCAGGGCGCCTTCCATGCCTGCGACAACTATGATCACACGGGCCGAGGAGATAGACTTTTTAGCATCAAAAAGCCTGTGGATGCCGGCCACTCCCACATCGTAGACTGTTTCGACCTCGCTTCCGAGAAACGATGACGTGACAGCCGCCTCTTCTGCGACAGGTATGTCCGATGTCCCAGCGGAGAGAATCAGGACTGCACCTCTCTTCTTTCGTTTTTCGTTGACGGATATCGCCCTGGAATGCGGATGGTATGCAGCAGTTCTGATGCCGAGATCGTCGAATATTTCCCGGGACGCCCGGGTAATGAGGAATCTTCTGCTCTTTCTGAAAAGAGACCGTGCTATGGTTACAACTTCCTCTTTTGTTTTTCCCTCCGCAAAGATGACCTCGGGTATCCCCTGACGCAGATGCCTGTGATGGTCTATCTTTGCATAGGTAAGGTCTTCGTAGGTGAAATGCTTTAACTTTGTAAGCGCTTCAGAAGGGGTCAGCCTGCCGGACTGCACTGCCCGGAGAATTCCTTTTATCTTTGAACTGTCCATAATCCGCGCAGTGCCTAACCATAAAACTCGGACTTCAGTGTCCGTTCCATCAACTCCTTAACTGCAAGCGACGGGTCTTTATCCTCATAAAGGATCCTGTATACCTGCTCCACAATGGGCATCTCTATGCCGCATTTTTGGGACAGGGCATAAGCGGACTCAGCAGTTGCCACTCCTTCGGCAACACTCTTCGTCTGGCCGAGAATCTCTCTCAGCTTGATCCCCTGTCCGAGTTTTATCCCCACTGTGTAATTCCTGGATAGAGGACTCGTGCAGGTCAGAACCAGATCGCCTATGCCGCTGAGACCTGAAAAGGTGCGTTCCTTAGCGCCCAGTGAGACGGCGAGTCTCGTCATTTCTATAAGCCCGCGGGTTATGAGGGATGCCCTTGCATTATTACCAAGCCCCAGACTCTCCGCAATGCCGGCAGCGATCGCCATGACATTCTTCAATGCGCCGCCCATCTC
>DATHCU010000447.1:0-2306 GCA_035319385.1 Thermodesulfovibrionales bacterium | reverse complement strand
GACAGCTTTGCTTCTCATCTGCGCGCCTCTCATGTTTCTTGGCTGCGCTTCCATGCAGAAGGACCAAGTGACGGATAGGTCCTCAAGGAAACTCATCGGCATATCTGACGGCCTTCCTGACAAGGGACTTTGGAGAGAGTCCCTGGCCCTTTATGATATGAATGGAGACGGGTTTCTGGACATTGTTGCCCCACCTCCGAGAAAACCCGAGAAGGGCCAGAACAGACCCTTCATCTTCCTGTTCGATGCTGCCGGGAGGAAATGGACGGGTGATAAATATGTCTTTCCAGAAGGCTATGTTTACGGAGGCATCGCTGCCGGAGATATAAATGGTGATGGCCGGCCCGACGTTGCCCTTGCGCAACATGCGGGGAAGGTAACGCTCTTCTTTTGTGATAAAGACAATAGGTTTGTCGAATCACCTATGCCGGTCCAGGGAGAGTTTCATTCGCGGGCGGTGGTCCTTTCAGATATTAATAACGATGGCCGAACAGATGTTGTCGCACTCTCAGAGGCCAAATTTTCCAGTGCTTTCACACCGAGGGGCATTTTGTGCGCCATTAACAAGGGAAACAATGATTGGGACATCAGGATGCTAGAAGACAGGTCGGGACTGTTCGGAGATTCCCTGTCGATAGGCGATTTGAATGCCGACGGGACGAAAGACATCGCGGTAGCCTTGATGACCTCGACCAGGGAATTGCAGAAACTGATCTGGTTCGGAGACGGCAAGGGGGATTTCAAGAATTACACGGGTGACTTGTTCGGAGGTGACAGTGCGGTGCCAATGATTGTCAGAACCGGCAATGTTGACGTAACTGCCGGTGACGAGGCGGTATTTGGTCTGGCGCTCATTGGAGGCGGCGAGAAGGAAAAAGGCAGAATATCGGTCGAGAAGTGGACCGGCGACGCGTTTAAGGACATCTCGTCGGGGCTCAATCTCGGGTATCTTGTCGCTTTTGACCTGGTGGATATCGACGGCGACGGCAGAAGTGAACTGGTTGTTCTTACGGATCAAGGTATGCACATCTGCAAATATGATGTCAATTCGGGATGGAAGGTGCTAGAGCATTTCCCCATTCCAATGTCCGATGTCTCAAATGTCACCGACCTGCGCGCCGGACGGAATAAGGACGGATCGCTGATTATTGTCTTCAATCTCGGGAAATATGAGTCCGAGGGGCTGAATCGCGGAATCAAGGCGTTCATTCTTAAGTAAAGGTGCTTCAACCTTAGGTTCGGACCGGCTGCATCTGACTAGAACCGTATGCATCCATGTGCAGCCGGACCGCAAAACCCTCCTTTAGCATTCTGCTTTGAAGGATGACGTTCCCCTAAATCAGGGGATTTCCTGCCCCCGGTCTAGTTGCCGGGAGATGCGGGTGTTGAGAGAGATGGGATCGGATTTCATGTCGGTGCTGCTAATCACTGAAGAAAAGGAAGGAACATGACAGAGCGGATTCACAATATATCTGGAATATTTGGAGCTTGGCTGGTATGTGCCCTCTTGCTGTTGAGTTGTGCTGCCGTCCCAAGCAAGGAAGACTCGGGGGCTGCCCTGCGTGCGGCTGCGGACAATTACTGGAAGCTGAGACTCCAGGGCAGCTACGAGGGCAGTTATAGGCTGGAAGACAAAGAGGGTCTGCCGGCCTTTGAAGAATATCGCGGCAAGGCTTCAGCAATTATGAAGATCAAGATAATCTCAATTTCTGTGAAGAGTGTGAACGTGAGCGACGACAGGGGGGCGGTAGAACTGGAGTACAGCTATCAGCTTCCAAAGGTTTCCCAGCCTTTTCACCAGGTTCTTCCGGACTATTGGGTTTACAGCAATGGGACCTGGCTGCACGTGTTCAAATGAAGATGACACCTATTGTCACCGACGGACAAAGAATGTCCCAGATGATCGGAGACAATATTTAAGTATCAGATTAACTTTTCTTAATAATGCATGATAATAAAAGAAAATTCTTGACAAAGTCCGCTGCGGATGTTTTAATTTAGTAAATGCATATTGGTATGGCATTTGCTTTATTCCAAGGCAGAGGGCTTGACAGAATCAGAACAACGCTGTTGAGTATGATGTATAATTGAAGTGAGCATTGATTAAGAGGAGGTCAAGATGAAAAGGTTAGGGTTTTTGCTCACAATCATGATGTCGATCGTATGGTGTCTTGCGGGCGCATCATGGGCGAACGAGGCGAGCGTCTTTGACAACACACAGAAGATCATAATAAGGGCTTATACCGTTTGTACCGGAAATTGTTCAACGGCACCGGCATATTCCGCTTATCTTGACATCAGAGATT
>DATHCU010000446.1:0-3575 GCA_035319385.1 Thermodesulfovibrionales bacterium | reverse complement strand
TCCCTCTATCGCCCTTACAGCTGAACAATTAGAAGGCGGCAGAGATGGCTTCATCGAGTATGGCTTTGACGATTTCATTCCTAAACCCATAAAACTGAAGGAATTCATTGAGGTTATCGACAAGCACTTGGAAAGATCTCTTCATGCCTGATCCAAGTCGATAAGACATGGCGTTGGATACCGCTAGATCTTTGTGCAACTGTCCAGCGTTTCCTCAACAAATTGAGCACCAGCGAGGTATGGAGTATTTTAGTGGAAACGTAATAAAGGGTGTTACCGATTTGTTACTGCCCTTATGGTATAACTAAACTTGAGCACGATCAGAGCTGAACAATAGTAGTGACGTTGTTGTCCGGTAAACCAAAAGAAATTCGTCAAGGAAATTACGATGGGACATGGAAAAACAGGCATGGGCTGGCTGCCTGACTATCCTGATTTCAGGGACTATACAGATGAAAAGGAAGAAATAAATAAGGTGCTAGAACCGACAAATATACCCAAGACAGGGAACAGCTCAATACCATCCGCAGATCTCAGGAGATGGTGTCCGCCTGTCGAGGAACAAGGTTCTCTCGGCTCTTGCACAGCTCACGCCGGAATTGGCATTGTGGAATATTACGAGAAAAGGGCCTTTGGAAAGCACATTGATGCATCACGTCTTTTTCTCTACAAGGTTACACGTAATCTTCTTCACTGGAAAGGTGACACCGGCGCATTCCTCCGGAGCACAATGGGCGCGCTTGTTCTCTTCGGAGTTCCACCCGAAGAATACTGGCCCTACACAAGAGACTTTGATGAGGAACCATCTGCCTTCTGTTATGCCTTCGCGCAGAACTATCAGGCAATAAAATATTTCAGGCACGACCCCCCGGGGACATCCGGGCATGTCGTTCTGGCGCGGGTCAGGCGCTATATATCAGCAGGACACCCTGTCATGTTCGGATTTACCGTCTACAGTTCCATTGATCAGGCCGATAAGAACGGCAGGATACCCTATCCGCATAATAAAGAGAAGATGCTTGGGGGACATGCGGTTGTTGCTGTTGGATTTGACGACGATATGAAGATAAGGAATTCCGCTCCGGGCGGGTCTGAAATAACCGGTGCACTCCTTATAAGAAATTCATGGGGAACAGAATGGGGAGAAGAAGGCTACGGATGGCTGCCGTATGAATATGTCCTTCAAGGCATAGCAGCAGACTTTTGGTCATTGCTGAAAAAAGAATGGGTTGACACGGGTCAATTCTGAGGACTGCGCACATAGTTTCTCAGGATATGCCTATAATTGCGGTTCAGGATAGATTCGGCTTGAGAGCCAAAACAATCAGTTTTCTGTAGCAGCTTAAGAAATACAGGATCGGTCAACAGTGAGAAGGAATCTCACTCCCCCTTCCGGACATGCTATGAAGAATGCAGAAGGCAGAATTCAGGCTATAAATTATCCCAACAGCTGGGGACATATCTCGGACGAACTGAGACGTCTGGATATGCTCATTCGCATCAACATACTGACCCGCCGGGGACAGCAAGCGGAGGGCCCCTTGGATCATCTCAAGGGTCTCGTCATAGGGGAAGAAGAAATCGCCAACCTGCTTTCTGACGGGCCTCCCGATGTCCTTTCCGCTCAGTCCGCTCCTGAAATTCAGCGCCTGAGCAACAATCTGGACTCCCTGGAATCTCTGATACAGCAGCGCTGCGCAAGCAGTTTGAAAGACGGCGCATATCTGGCCCTGCCAGCTCTTTCAGGACTCTTTCATCTCACAAGATTCGAGGAACAATGTCTGATAATCTGCCTGGCAAATGAAATTGACAGGAAGTATGAGAAACTGTATGCGTATCTTCAGGACGATGTTACCCGTAAGAGACCGAGTGTTGATTTGATCTTCAGTCTTCTTCGCTGCACAGCGGAAGAGAAACTCTCCGGCCGCCTTGCATTCGATCCCAGATCCCCGCTCATGAGATACCGGCTTATTGAAGTGGACGGCAGTGATGCTTCTGTCCCGTTGATCTCGAGGTATCTCAAACTTGATAATCGTATTACGGACTTTCTACTCGGCCTCGGGGTGATCGATTCCCGCATTGAAAGCGCTGTTCAACTCTCGATTCCCGGCGGCAATAATCAGCAACACGTTTTTCATGATGCCCTCCTCGGCAGAATGAAGGACTATATCAATGTGCGCTTGTCTTCCGTAAAAACCGGCAAGCGAAATATCCTTTTTCATCTCTGGGGGTCTCCCGGATCAGGCAGGCTCTCCCTGATAAAGACTCTCTGCAGCCGACTGCAGATACCCCTGCTCCTAGCCGAAATGAAGAAGATCGGGACTCTCCCTCTTCTTCCACATGAATTCGCGTGGCTCCTTGGAAGAGAGTCCCTATTGCAGCAGGCCGGGCTATGCATCGACAACTTTGATCTGTTGCGGTCCGGGGACAATAGTGCCGCAACGAATGTACCGGCAGTTATCGAGACGATAATGGAGTTTTCAACCTTAACTTTCATTATTGGCACTGCTCCCTTAAGACAGTCCGGATTGACCGATAGAGTCAATTTTATCGAAATTGAATTCCCCATCCCCGGAATCGGTCAACGCAGAGCCATCTGGGAGCGGTCGTTTACGTCAAACAAAGACATCTCCGCCGGAGTGGACGCGGGTGAATTAGCCGGCAAATTTCGTTTTACAAATGGACAGATACAGGATGTCATCGCGGCCGCTGCCACCCTCGCCTCCTGGCGTTCGCCGGGGGATACTGTCATCACAAGAGAGGACATACATGCCGCCGGCCGAAATATGTCCAATGCTGATATAGGACCTTTCGCCGCGAAAACTGTACCCAAGTATATGTGGGACGATATCGTACTGCCGCAGGACATGATCGCACACCTAAGGGAGATCTGCGATATGGTGAAATACCGCCAGTTGGTCTTCGGGCAATGGGGATATGATGAGAAATTCTCATTAGGCAAGGGTGCAAACGCGCTATTTTCGGGTCCCTCCGGCACAGGCAAGACCATGGCTGCGGAAATTATCGCGAATGAACTGAAGCTCGACATGTACAAGATCGACCTCTCGCAGGTGGTCAGCAAATATATAGGCGAGACAGAAAGGAATCTTCAGAGGATATTCGATGAAGCTCATAGATCGAACTCAATCCTATTTTTCGACGAAGCCGACGCACTGTTCGGGAAACGCTCTGAAGTGAAGGATGCACATGACCGCTATGCCAATATCGAGATAGCTTACCTCCTCCAGAAGATGGAAGGATATGAGGGCATCGTCATCATGGCGACTAATCTGCGCGGCAATATGGACAGCGCGTTTGTGAGGCGTATGCAGTTCATTGTTGAGTTTCCCTTCCCGGACGAGCACTCCAGGGAACAGATTTGGAGATGCTCGTTTCCGAAATCTGCGCCGCTCAGCGGGGGCATAGATTTTCTATTTCTGGCGAGACAGTTCAAACTCTCGGGGGGGAATATCACGAATGCTTCGATAGGCTCGGCGTGTCTGGCAGCTGCGGACGGAATGGAAATAACCATGAGCCACCTCATACGTTCGGTCCAAAGAGAATATCAGAAAATG
>DATHCU010000445.1:0-5286 GCA_035319385.1 Thermodesulfovibrionales bacterium | reverse complement strand
CGGTTATGTCTCTGATGATATTCTGGTAAAAGGTGCTTCCCTCAATGTCTATGACCCGCGAACTGATCTCCACAGGAAATGTCGTGCCGTCCTTCCGCCTGTGTTCCGATTCATAAACGTGTCCATTGCGAGCCTCCACTTCGCTGAGCCTCACGCCGATTTCGGTTTGTCTCCCAGCCTGAAGAAGGTCTTCGAACGAGAGTTTCTTGATCTCTTCCAGGCCATAGCCATACGACGTCAAAGCCCTCTCATTGGCGTCGATGATCTTGTGCTCCCGGTCAACAAGAAGTATTATGTCATTGGCATATTTTGTAAGGTGCTCATATTTTTGGAGTATTTCCATCCTGCTTTTTTCCGTGCGGCTCTGCCCCTCGCTGAACTGAAGCTGCTGATGCCTCCAGAAAAGCACCACACTTAGACCCGAGGCCATGATCAGCAGCCCTGTCAGTAAGCCGATGAGCCTGAACAATATGCGATTCGGCTCGTAGATTTCCGCCATATCGACCTTGGCAACCAGGAACCATGGAGAATCAGGGACGGCCTGCAGCGCGGCAACGACTGGTATCCCCCGATAGTCTATGCCTTCGATGACGCCTTTCTTTCCTTGTACTGCCATCGCCGCAGGCAGATCTTTCCTGTCGGCAGGAAATCGCAGCGACAGAGCAGTGCCACTTTTATGCCGGAGATCGTTCAGGAATATGACTTCGTCCCCTTCGCGGCGCACCAGCAGACTCTCAGCTGTCCTGCTGGGCGTGGGCCATGATTCAATAAGAGGATACAGAAACCCGTGAGGTTCGATCCGAAGTACAACCGCTCCAACGGGAGACTTTTCACCTGCCCGGCCAACCACAATTGGGACAACAATGTCTATATAGATATTCTTGTCATCACTTCTGCGGAAATCGGAAAACAAGATTCTTTTCGACACTAAAGCATCTCTCAGATACACCTGAGGATATGCGGTGGCATCCGGTTCTTCTTCAGGAACAGACAGGAGCACCTTGCCCTTCGAATCAACAAGATACATGTCTGAGTACTGCCCGTTTTTGTACATGGCGGACATCCAGTTCAGAGTCGCCTCTCTGGCGCCTGCAGCGGAGGGATTTGCGCACAGAATTGCCACATCCTCGGCGATACGAGTATCGTTGAGGATAAAACTCGCGTCCCTTGTTCTTTCATCCTGCCAGTCTCTTATCTGCTTGACCTTGAGGTCGGCTATCGCGGCGAGGGATTCTGCTCCGGTCTTCCTAATCTGCCACCTTTCCTTCTGATAGAAGAAGTATCCGACTGCAGCGATGCCTACGGAAAGCAAAAGAAAGACGAGCAGCAGACGAAAGGGTATAGTGTGAATTTTGTCTTCAGTTTGCATTTTCATTTTCTTGACTTTACACTTCGAAAAGACCTGCAGGCCGATGTCATCATTACCGATGTCAGGAAATTATTATATTTAGAACTATATATACTGTATTATAGTCCTAACACCGTCTTGCTGGCGTAGCGATAAAGAAAAAACCCGTCGATCGTAAAGGATTTCGAATAAGGCCTGGTGCTGGCAATACAGGGTTGCCGTCGGCAGAGATGTCACTTCCACAGGCAAATCCAGGATTCTATCGGATATGCTCTATCGCCTTGACCGCAGAAGCTCTTGCCCTCTTGTCGAACAGCATCTCCGCATGGTTGCAGGGGAAATCGCTGTGCTGGCGGGCCCAAGGCAGCCTGGAACTCTCAGCGGATACAAGACCGTCACCCCTGCCTTTCCTGAGTTCCTCCGGGTACAGACGAGCCGGGACTATCTTCTCGAGGACGTCCGGGAATGAAAAGCCGCCAACGCTGAAAAGAGTGGGCACCGTGCCGCCAAAGGACTCATAGACTGTTTGTTCCAATGGGCTGTCAGTCAATGTCCGGAAGAACTCCGACTCCGGAAGCAGTTCGAGAAAAGCGCCGCTTCTGAGGAAGTCAGCTACGCGCTTTATCGCGGCCAAAAGCATCCCCTTCTTCTTGCCCGGAATAATGGGAGGGACCAGAGAAGCAAGCGGCGAGAGGTATTCGCCTATTCTTGCTATTGAACTGCCGAGATGAGGAGTGCAAATGGTAAGCAGTCCCATCACGCTCCTGCTGTCCGTCATCAGATATCGCCTGGCGATCAGTCCTCCCCTGCTATGCCCGACAATAACGATTCCCATTTCGGTCAGTCCGCGTGCGATGCCGACTATCTCTTGCATTTCCGATACTGCAAAAGCCATCGGGCCTGCTGGTCTCTTCTGACTCCATGTGATACAAGAATATCCCATTGACGTCAGATCGTGATACAGAGTCTCGTGCAAGGCATGGTTCGTGCTCTTTGTGCCGGTGGCATTCTGTCTGTTCAGAAGTACATCTACCGGAAACATCCCCCCCAGTATCCGTGATTTCTCCGGAGTGACCCATATATTCTTGTCCATGCCGAGACCGTGCACAAAGACAACCGCCGGCTTCTTTCTATCGCCGGGATGCAACGCTACATCCGTTTTCACAGACTGCCAAAATCCAGGCTGACCGGAAGCCTGCCCTGAAATTCAAGCTCCCCGAGCAGGCATCTTATGACCGCATTCTGCGCCTGCTCGGTAGGTTCATAGGCTGCGACAAGTATGCTTGCAGATTTGAAATGTCTCAATACGTAAGGACTTCCAAAGGAAACTACAACGGACCGCCTCGCCCTTGTGAGAGACGCGTTTATCCGCTGTCTTTCTAGTTCGTAGATACCTGAACTTCCCTTCCATGCTGCTACACTGGTAAAAATCGCAATCACAAGAGTCTCTTCAGACAACTCACCCGGCGATTGCCTGCTTTCACCGGTATGGGCTTGCGACCTGAAACAAGATCTCAGGAGAGATGATTTAAAGTACTTATCATCCCCGGCAAGAACAACAGAAACATTATCAATGCCGGATAGCGGCAATATCTTAGGAGTATATTTCACGAGGGTTATTGATTTGGCGGTAATCCTCTGAGAAAGTTCGCCATGCCTTCTCCAGTCGATTGCGCCGGATTCCTTCTCCCAGATCCTTTCTTTTGCCCGGGTTATTCTGGACAGTGCCATCTCAATGTGGTCCGCCGATATCTCCCCTGCCCCCAGTGAAGCCTCCAGTTCTTCTACGGTAGAATCGGGATCATCTGGATGCAGCAGGATGTCGACTCCCGCCTTCAGACTCTGGGCAGGCACATTACTGATGCCTTTGAGCGCGTGCATGTTAAGGGCATCTGTGAGCACGAGTCCCTCAAATCCAAGCTCTTTTCTCAGCAGACCTGAAATAAGCATTTCCGACAAGCTCGCGGGTTTACGGTCAATCGATGAGACAACCAGATGTCCCGCCATGACACTGCTGACACCTGCCCCAATCGCTCTCCTGAAAGGAACGAGGTCGATCCTCGCCAGGTCCTTAAAAGACTTCTGCACAACCGGAAGCTGGATATGTGAATCCATCGATGTGTCCCCATGCCCGGGGAAATGCTTGGCGCAGCTCAATAGTCGCGCCTCTTCCAGGATCCTTATATACACTTCTCCAAATCGGGATGTCATTTCGGGAGAATCTGAAAACGCTCTTGTGCAGATGATAGGGTTGTCAGGATCCTGATTTACGTCCAGTACCGGAATGAGAGGCATATTAATCCCTGTCTCTCCGGCCTCCTCAGCAACTGACCTGACAGCATCCGAAAGGAGCTGAACGTCGTCAGGTCTATCCATGTCAACGGCTCCAGAAACCGCCATCTGGCATGGGAAGGGCGTATATCCGGAGACCTGCTGATGAACGCCGCGTTCGATGTCGGACGCTATAAGCAGAGGAGTCTCTGCCTCTGCCTGCATCCTGTGGATAAATTCCTTAACAACGTCCTTTTGACCACCGAAGAGTATGAACCCCCCTATCCCCTTCTTAACCAGGGAGATAAGCCTGCTCTCGTATCGCGGATCACCGATGCGGGACCCGTCGAGCCTGCTGATGACAAGTTGATAAAGGGAAGTTTTCAATGACTTATTCCTGCCGGCCATGGAATGCCTTATGTATTGCACATCTCCATGGTATAATACCCAATTTTGAGACAAGTGAAAAGCTTTTTGCTATACTATCAGTGGTGGATTTAATTATATGTCTGAATCAAAAATACTCCTTGTAGAAGACGATAAAGTCCAGGGCAAGGCCACAAAGAACTATCTGGAAACCTCCGGCTACGAGGTCATATTTGTTGAGGATGGAAAGTCGGCTATCAAGGCGGTTAAGACCCAGGAAATCGATCTTGTCGTCCTCGACCTGATTCTTCCTGATATGAACGGCAATGAGGTCTGCCGCTGGCTGAAGCTGAATCAGGACACCCGGGGAATACCGATAATTATGCTGACCGCACAGGGCTCTACTACGGACAAGGTGGCAAGCCTTACCGCAGGTGCGGACGATCATCTGACAAAGCCTTTTAACGAGTCGGAACTCGGCGCCCGTATCTATGCTTGTCTCCGAACCAAGGCACTGCAGGATGAACTCCGGGACAAGAACCGTCAGCTTGAAGAAGTGTTGTCGAGGGTTGAGGTGCTGGCCATTACCGACCCGCTGACGCAACTCTACAACAGACGACACTTTGAGACTCTGATCGAGAGTGAGTTCGCGACCACAACCCGCTATAAGTCCCCCACTTCATGTCTCATGATAGACGTGGATTTCTTTAAGCAGGTCAATGACCAATTCGGCCATCGCGCAGGGGACACGGTGCTGAAGGAAATAGCACAAATCATAAAGAATTGCCTAAGGAAGGTCGACACTGTAGCGCGGTGGGGCGGTGAAGAGTTTGTCGTATTGCTTCCCCGTACTAAGAAAGAAGATTCTCTGATAGCTGCCGAGAGAATCCTGAATTCTATCTCGGAACATTCCTTTTCCGGAGTTGACAGGCAGATAACTGTCAGCATAGGCGTTGCTAGTATGCCTGATCCATCCATTGATTCGTCTGAAAAGCTTGTCGACGCCTCCGACGCTGCACTTTATGAGGCAAAAGGCTCCGGCCGTAATAGAATAATCGTTGCTCATTAGCTTTGTCCCCGGTTCGAACTGCCTGCCGGATCTGTCGTAGCCGTCCGATATTAAGCATCCGGAAAATCATCATTGATAATTTAGCGGATTTTTTATATCTTTTAGGTATTATCGCAACAGAAAACAGGGGGATTTGTTTTGCTATTAAGCTTCCGCCGTCTTCCTCGCTTCGTTTCGACAGAGTCATTTCTGTCTGTATCACTATCAATCAATGGGATATTTGGGCCCCGTC
>DATHCU010000444.1:0-7298 GCA_035319385.1 Thermodesulfovibrionales bacterium | reverse complement strand
GAGACAATTTTCAATGATTGCATCAGTAATTCTTAGAGCGTCTTCCCGTATTTCAGTGGATTTATCATTGGCAATGGTTTTTGATATAGACTGGGAAATTATTTTTAGGTCGTCCTTTGCGCTGGATGTCAAGAATATTGATTTGAGCTTGGCAAGAGCGTCGGAACGTTCGCTGTTTGACGCTGAACTGTTCTGAAGTATTTCGAGAGCATTATTGATTTTGCTATTCTTACTCAAGCCATCGCCTGATCCAAAGATTTTACTTAGAATGCCCATTTATTGTCTCCTTATCGCGCAATCAAAGAGATAACTTAACCGCATAAGTAGAACTATCTGTGCTGTTCTTGGATTTCATACTTAACAAGCGGAATTATCCCTGCTATTTCTTTATAGATTTATTTAAACTTACAATTTTTTGCAACTTCTGTCAATCAGATTATATTGATGTATGTGACAATCTCTTCAATCCCCCAATGCCTTGAGAATTTCCGGCAGGACCCTTTCGATAAATTCCGAAGGGCTCACTATTTGAGACGCATGTTTTCCCTTGAGTTTTGCAGAGTCTTTCTTGTCGCCGTTGATAAGATAATCGGCCTTGTGAAGAATGTGAACCAGGATTTAAGATGTTGCTTGATATCGGGCTGGCTACTATCGAGCCTGTTAAGGACGGTAGAGAAGGATTGGTCCACGTGTTGGATGTGATAAGATCTTTTTGGAGATACCGGTCTGAGTTCGGGAAAATCCACTCTGACCTTCATTCTTTTCAGCCGGCGGTTTGCTTCTTCATACGGTCGCTCAGGCGCTCCAAGGCCACGTAAAAAACCGGCACGAAAGGAATCGCAAGCAGGGTGGAAGAGATCATGCCGCCAAAGACAACCGTACCTATCGCCCTCTGTCCGGCGGAGCCTGCTCCGAAGGCAAATACGAGGGGCATTACCCCGAAGATGAAGGCAAGCGAAGTCATTACAATCGGGCGGAACCTGCGTCTCGTGGCCTCAACAGCGGCCTCTGTCAGAGACATCCCTCCCCGCCGCAGTTCCCGCGCGAATTCAACAATTAGGATTGCATTCTTGCTGGCTAGTGCGATCATCAGCACCAGCCCCACCTGAGTGTAAAGGTTGTTGTCATATCCCCTTATTATGAGGGCCAGAAGCACACCGACTAGGGCCATGGGGACAACAAAGATGACGGCGGCAGGAGATGTCCAGCTCTCGTACAGAGCGGCTAATACCATATAGACCAGGAAGATGGAAAGGGCGTATATGAAGTAGGCTTGCATGCCGACCTTCTTCTCCTGATAGCTCGTGGATGTCCAGTCATATGCTACGCCCTCAGGTAATATCTCCGAAGCCAGCTTCTCCATCGTCGTGAGCGCCTGGCCGGAGCTGAACCCGGGAGAGGCTGATCCGAATATGGCTGCAGCTGGATAGAGGTTGTAGCGTGTGATCAATTCAGCGCCCTGTGTGGGTTTGACTTCGAGCAGAGAGCCGAGCGGGACCATCTCGCCTGACTGATTGCGGGCGTAGAGATTCTTTATGTCTGAAGGCTGCAGTCGATAGACGTCGTCCGCCTGGATGTAGACCTGAAATACCTGATTATATTTGTTAAAGAGATTGACAAAAGAGGAGCCGAGATATGCCTGCAGTGTGTCAAATACATTTGACATCGGCACCTGAAATGACTGAGCCTTGGTGCGGTCGATGTTCAGGTAAAGCTGCGGACTTCCTACGATCAGTGTAGTGGCAAGACCCTTGAGAGAGGGATTTGAGTTTCCGGTCTTCACAAGGTTGTCCGCAGCTGACTTTAGTTCAGCTAGTCCGAGGCCGCCCCGGTCTTCCACCATCATCTGGAATCCGCCTGTTTGGCCCAGACCACGGATCGGGGGTGGGATGACCACGAAGGCCTGGGCATCCTGAATGCCGTAGAGTTGCCTGTTGATGCTTGAGATGATTGTATCCTGGTCGAGGGATGAGCCTCGCTCCTTCCAGTCCTTGTAGACGACAAATGTTGTCGATATGTTCGAGACGTTGGCGCCATCCAGAATCGAAAACCCCCCTATGTAAACCCAGAAATCAATCCCAGGGGTCTTCTTCAGGATCTCGTTGACCTGTTCCGAGGTTTCCTGGAGGCGGGGCTGTGACGATCCCTCGGGAAGCCGCGTCACGAGAATGCCGAACCCCTGGTCTTCGGTCGGAAGGAAACCTGTGGGCCGGCTCAGGAACATAAGGAACGCGACAGAGATGACCGCCGAAAAGATGAGAACGAAAAGAACGGGCCGTTTCACCATCCGCCCGACGCCGCCGATGTAAAGGTTGGTCACAGTCTGGAAGATCCTGCTAAATCCCCTCTGAAACCAGTTGAGCGGTTTTTCTCCCCTTGGCCTCAGCCAGAGTGAGCACTGGACGGGTTTCAGTGTCAGTGCATTTATTGCGCTAATAACGGATGTGGCGGCAATGACAAGGGCGAACTGCCTGAAGATCTGGCCGGTGATCCCGGGAAGAAAGGCCGCCGGAAGAAATACGGAGACAAGAGCGAGCGTGATTCCCATAATAGGCCCGGTGAGTTCCTGCATCGCCTTGATGGTGGCCTCTCTGGGGGGCAGTCCTTTTTCGATATAGTAAGAGCTGCTCTCGACGATTACGATCGCATCATCCACAACAATACCGATGACCAGGACTAGGGCAAACAGGGTCATCAAGTTTATGGTAAAGCCGAGGGCTGCCATGGCTATGAACGCCCCGATAATTGTGACCGGGACAGTAGTGGCCGGTACCAGCATCGCCCGCAGGTTCTGGAGAAAGACGAGTATCACGAGGAGAACGAGGGCAGCGGCCAGAAACAAGGTCTCATACACCTTGGAAATGGACTCTCTCACAAATCGCGTTGTGTCATAACGTATAGCGTATTTCAGGCCATTCGGGAATTTCCTGCTCATTTCTTCCATTGCCTTGTAAACACTGTCAGCAGCGGCAATGGCATTGGCATCGGGCAGAGAGAAGATAACGATCTGGGCCGATTTGTGGCCGGTGAATTTCGAAAAATTACTGAAGTTCTGCTGGCTCAGGTCTACCCTGGCAAGGTCTCGCAGACGAACTATCTGGGGCGCTGCTCCGCCGGCTGTTTTGACAATGATATCTTCGAACTGGCTTGCATCCGAAAGCCTGCCAAGGGCGGTAAGAGTGAATTGAAAAGGCTGATCCTTTGGGACGGGCGGCGCGCCGAGCTGACCGGAAACTACCTGGACATTCTGGCTCTGGATGGCTGAAAGGACATCTGTTGTCGTGAGGCCGAAATACTGCAATCTCTTTGGGTCCAGCCAGACCCTCATGCTGTAAGGACCCGCGCCAAAGATCCTGACCTGACCTATGCCCGGCAGCCTGGCGAGGGGGTTCTGAAGATTGATTATTCCATAATTGGACAGGAAGATCTCCTCGAACCGATCGTCGTCAGAATAGAGGCTGACAACCAGCAATATATTGGGAGAGACCTTCTTGACCGAGACCCCCTGCTGTTGGGCGCCCCCGGGAAGCTGAGCCAGAGCTCCGTTGACAAGGTTCTGGACCAGGGCCAGGGAAGTGTCCAGGTCTGTTCCCACGTCAAAAGTGATGGTCAAAGCATAGGATCCGTCGCTGCCGCTCGTGGAGGACATATAGATGGAGCCCTCTACACCATTCACTGCCTGTTCTATCGGGACGCCGATCGTGGCGGCGACGACCTCGGCGCTGGCCCCGGGATAGCGCGCCGAGACCTGGATCGTCGGCGGAACAATCTGAGGATATTGCGCCACGGGCAGACGATAAAGGAATACAAAGCCGATGATTATCGTAACAAGGGCTATGACATTTGCCAGGATCGGCCGCTCTATGAAAAACCGTGAGATCAAGGTTTGGCCTTCGAATTCCCGCCGGCGGCTGTGGCATCGGGGGTGTTTTCTTGCACAGGGGTTACCTGGTGTCCGGGAGGTGCCTTGAGCAGGCCTTTGACAATGACCCTTTCATTACCGGCAAGCCCCTTTTCAATAACGCGCATTGTGTCCACCAGTGCGCCTGTCTTCACGTTGCGACGTTCCGCAACATTCTTCTCATTGACTATCATTACATAGTACCCTTGCTGGTCATTGCTGAGGGCAGTGTCGGGAATCAGCAGGGCGGGTTTCTTCTGAACAGGGATTCTCACACGCGTGTATAATCCGGGCAGTATCTTTCCGTCAGGATTGGAAAGCACACCGCGCATGAGAAGGGAGCCGGTGTTGGCGGTCAGACTGGTCGCAGAAAAATCCAGGTTTCCTTCATGAGGATATCCGTCTTCCTTCACCAGACCTGCCTGTACGGGCCATTTCTGTGAAGTGGCATGCCCGGGAAGACCTCGTGAAAGCGCCATGAGTCTGGCGAGATCCATATCACTGATCGAAAAATATACGTATATGGGATCGATCTGAGTCAATTGAGCCAATATCGTATTATTGGGACCTGATCCCACGAGATTGCCGGGGTCCTGCAACCTTCGGTCTATTCTTCCGCTGAAAGGAGCAGTGATCCGGGTGTAATCCAGGTTGAGCTTTGCGAGCTCCAGGTTTGCCTCGGCTGTTTCGAGGTTTGCCTTCGCAGAGTCCCTCTGGTATTTCCAATTGTCAACATCTGTTTGCGAGGCGGCCCTTTCGGCCAGGAGATTGGAATAACGTTCTAACTGGCTCTGCGCGTACGTCAGCTGGGCTTTCTGAGCTGCCACCTGTCCCTCTGCCTGCCTAAGCGCCGATACATATGTGTTCTCCTGGATACGAAAGAGCAACTCACCTTTGCGGACCGCCTGTCCGTCGCGGAACAAGACCTTGTCCAGGTATCCGGTGACTCGCGCAACCAACTGCACCGAATTAACAGCCTGGGTGTTGCCCGTCAGTTCAAGGTAGTCCGTAACCTCCCGCTGCACCGGCTGAGAAACCGTCACTGCCGGAGGCGGAGGAGGAGATTGTGCTTTCTTGCCGCAGCTGCTGGCAGTCAGAATGAAGGCTGCAAATGCCGCAAGAACGGCGATACTTCGAAATCCAAGGGATGAATTCTTCTTTTGGTCGACTGTCATTTTACCTCCGTATTTCCCGAATGAACAGGGCGTGGGCCCGCAGATGACTCCGCCCCGGATACAGAGGGAGTATAAGTTGCGGGGTAGAGCATGCTTCCCCAGTTGGTCCTTTTAGCCATCTCCTCCAGATCTTGCCTGTTAGCGAGATCTCTTCCTTCGCGGATCTCCCAGCCACCGCCCAAAGACCTGTAGACTCCGACAAGACTCCCCGATATGTTTCCAAGGGTGACCGCCAGATTGTCCTGCTCTGTCAACAGCGATTGCTGTGCTGTCAAAACGGTTGTGAAGTCCTTGACTCCCTGGCGGTACTGGAGAACGGCAAGGTCGAGCGCGTTCTTCGCAGCGGCCGTGCTTTTGACGAGAAACTCCGCCCGTTCCTGTCCCCTGAGGAAGGCCACCAGATTATCCTCCACTTCCTGCTGGGCCTTAAGGACCGTGCTCTGAAAAGTGATAAGCAGTTCCTGGAGCCGCGCGTCCTGCAGTCTGACATTATTTATGATCCGTCCGTAGTTGAGAATGCCCCATGCGAATGAGGGGCCGGCGAGGATGTCGCGGCTGTTCCATTTGAACATGTCGCTCAGTCTGGATTTGCCCACATCCGAGGCGACAAAGTTGAAGTTCCCGGAAAGCGAGAAAGCCGGATACAGATCGGCCTTCGCCACCCCGATCTGAGCGCTCTGGGCAGCTGCCTGGTAAGCGGCGCTGCGAATATCGGGCCTCCTGGTGAGGAGATCCGAGGGGATACCGACTATAACCTCGGGTGGAGAAACAGGGATATCCGAAGATCCTTGAAGTTGATCCCGGAGGTCTCCCGGGGCAGCGCCCAGGAGGACGCTGAGTGCATGCATGGCCTGACGAAGTTGTGACTCGAGCGATGGGATAGCGGCAAGAGTATCATTGAGGACTGCCCTGGCCTGCTCCACATCCAACTGCGTGACAGTGCCGTACTTAAAACGGGCCTCGGCGATCCTTAAATTGTCATTCTGTATCTCTGCATTCTGGCGGGCAATACTTACCCTTTTTTCGAGTGTTCTTATGGTGATATATGAGCCGGCCACGTCTGATGTAAGGCTGACCAGGGCAGTATCATAATCCGCAACCGAGGCCTTCCACGCTGCGTCTGCAGACTCGATTATCCTCCTGTACTTCCCCCAAAAATCCAGTTCCCAACTCGCACTCAATCCAGCCTGGGACTGGTAATACTCGGATACCGATGAAGGGACAGCGCCGGCTGCGCTCGGACGGTGGTATTCGACAGAGCCCGAAACAGGGAGGCTCTGGGGGTAAAGACCCTGGGTGGCGATGCCCAGCTGGGCCCTTGCCTCAAGTACGCGTACACCGGCTATCCTGATGTTGAGATTTTCCCTATACGCCCTGTCGATCAGACGATCCAGGACAGGATCATTGAATACCTTCCACCAGTCTCGGTAGTCGGCAGGTTCGGTCTTGACCCGGGAATCCCCGGACTCGATCCAGTCCGGCGCTATTACAGCATTCGGCCTATGGAAGTCGGGTCCTACCTTAATGCATGCGGTAATCATGGGAATGATAACCGCCGTAATGAATAACCGCTTTGCAAACACCCTCACGAATCTTCCCCCGTTGAAATGCTATGAATCAAGGAAAGTGATTCATAGAAGACTCATCACAAGTCCCTAAATATAAGGGTAACAGTCAGAACTCAAATGTCAACCTCCGAAGTAATTATTAATCTGGCAATTATATACTGCAATAACGTCATTGTCCGGCTTGACCGGACAATCCCGCCCCTATTGAAAAAGACTGGATTCCCCGATCAAGTCGGGGAATGACAACCCTGAGTTTTTTGTATATTTGCCTGCCGTGTTAATAATCATCGGGGCATAGATCTTTGGGGAAACTTGCGCTCTAAGGCTAGCTGATTGTGGGTTCTGGAGGAAGGATTCCAGGAGAGGCATCTCCTCCCAATGCGGGAGGAGATGCCTCCTGAATCGACAGAAAAGACTGGTTCTTAGATATCGTAATAGAGGAAGAACTCGTAGGGATGCGGCCTCAGCCTTAAGGCGTCAACTTCCTTGGCCCTCTTGTAGCTTATCCATGTCTCTATAACATCCTCTGTGAAGACGTCGCCTTTTAACATGAAAGCATGGTCCTTCTCAAGGCAATCAAGAGCATCTTCGAGTGAGCCCGGCAGGCTC
Organism: Thermodesulfovibrionales bacterium; assembly: GCA_035319385.1. Taxonomy (GTDB): domain Bacteria; phylum Nitrospirota; class Thermodesulfovibrionia; order Thermodesulfovibrionales; family SM23-35; genus DYFC01. The sequence goes on along the minus strand of DATHCU010000444.1, from coordinate 45 downwards.
GGCACTTTTGCAAGCTCTTCAGGCCCGAGTTCGTAGATGTCCTTA
>DATHCU010000443.1:0-2113 GCA_035319385.1 Thermodesulfovibrionales bacterium | reverse complement strand
ATCCGACCGCCGATGATTACGATTATGTGGGGAGAGAGAAATACAGACAAATAGCAAAAAAAGGTTCCGGGACGGTGGAAACGCGGTGGATGAGAAAAGATGGGAACATTATTCATATACTGCTGTCATCGGCCCCTCTCGACCCTTCGGATCAGTCAAAGGGGATAATGGCAACAGCCTTGGACATAACCGATCGAAAACTGGCTGAGGGGAAGTTGCTCAGCGCGCATGCGGAACTCGAACATCGCGTAGAGGAGAGAACCGCTGAACTGCGGGAGAGCGAAGAGAAGTTCAGGACACTTGCCGAGACATCACTGGCAGGCATTTTCATTTATCATCTGGATAAGTTCGTCTACGTAAATCATATGATCGAAGTGATCACCGGCTACTCCAGGGAGGAACTGCTTGAAATGAGATTCTGGGATTTCATGCACCCTGACTTTAGGGAAATGGCGCGTGAACGGGGATTCGCTAGACAGCGGGGTGAGCCCGTGCCGGAACAATATGAGTTGAAGATTGTGACAAAAGATGGAAATGAACGCTGGGTGGCCGTTTATGCAAGGTCGTTTCAGTTTGCCGGCAAGCAGGCTGCATTAGGCACGGCTTTTGATGTTAGCGATCAAAAAGCAAAAGAAGCCCAGATCCTCATTTACCAGGATCAATTGCGGTCTCTAGCATCTGACCTCACCCTCACAGAAGAACGCGAACGCCGCAAGCTGGCAGCTGACCTGCACGACCACGTAATACAGATGCTGGCCCTTTGCAGGATTAAAGTGGACGCTCTCAAGGAATCGCTGAAAGGCATTCAGGCAAAAGCCGCGGACGAAATCGGAGCCGTTCTCAACGAGGCGATAGATTACAGCCGTTCCCTGATATCCAAACTCAGTCCACAGATTCTCTACTCCCTTGGTTTCGAGTCTGCAGTCGGGTGGCTTGGTGAAGAGATTCTGGAAAAGAACGGTATCAGGTTTCAGTATCTGGAGCACGGGACTCAAGTCCCCTTGAAAGAAGACGCGCGCATCATCCTTTTTCTGGCGGTGCGGGAACTGCTGTTCAATATTGTCAGGCATGCGAAGGCACATGAGGCAAGGGTTGCGATCCAAGAGACGGAAGACTCTGTACATATTATTGTCGAGGACGACGGCACGGGATTCGATGTATCAAGCATCCCTGCGAACGGCAGGGGCGGATTTGGTCTCTTTAACATAAGGGAGCATTTGTACAGCATTGGAGGACAGTTATCGCTGGAGTGCCGTCGGGATGGAGGGACCCGCATTACCATTACGGTGCCGACCCGCTGAGAGAGATCGGATTGGCGGTCAAGTCTTTTTGCACTGATACAGGAACTCTTGCGGCCAAACCCGACTGTTTCTGTTCTTCGGCAATACGGTCAATTGAAGGAATCGTCCGATCCATGGAACAGGATGAGAAAATACGAGTTCAAATCCGTCTTTATCTTTAAGAGATCCTTCTTTATGTCGCTCAATTCGTTTTCGGACTGTTCCAGCTTTCTCAGGGCAAAGCTTATATTGGCGATGACTTCATTCTTGTCTTCCGGCATGTCCCCCCCGCGTTCGTCCATATAATATTTTGAAAGCGGACGAGGCAGATAACCCCGTCCGCTATGAAGCTGCGGCCTAGACCCTGAACATTCCGACCACGCCCTGCAGGTCTCCCGCGAGTCTTGACAAATCGGAGGACGCCTGCGAAACCTGATCTGAGCTCACGGACGTCTCCTTAGATACACTCGCGATAGTGTCTATGTCTCCGCTTATCTGTTCCGATGCCGTAGACATCTCCTCCGTAGCAGTAGCAATCTGCTGCACCATTGTCTGAAGTTCCATGACGCTGCCGACGATCTTCTTTAAGGCCTCTCCTGCCTGCGTGGAGAATTCTACGCCTATCTCGACACGCTTTGTCCCATCCTCCATGGACACAACAGCCTGATCCATCTCTTCCTGGATAGCTCCGATCATGCCGCTTATTTCGGATGTAGCTTTTGCCGTCCTTTCCGCCAGTTTGCGCACTTCGTCTGCGACAACGGCAAATCCCCGGCCCTGCTCTCCGGCGCGAGCCGCCTCGATCGCAGCGTTAAGGGCGAGCAGATTTGTCT
>DATHCU010000442.1:0-3100 GCA_035319385.1 Thermodesulfovibrionales bacterium | reverse complement strand
GCATTCAGTCTCCCGAGAATTCAGGCTTATTAGTACTTGAGCAGTTCCCTTCTCCGGGCACGATTGTAATGGAAAAGAGCAGGGTGAATCTCACCGTTTCTGAACAGATGGAAAGACCAGTGGCTCGCATCCTACCCAGTCCTGTGCGAATACCCCAGGGAAGAAAGGCTGTGTTTAGAAGTCTGTCCGGTCCCAAAGGGAAAATAAGAGAAGTGTGGAAGGGACCGGGCGGTCAGCAAGCCGGAGGTCCTGTCTTTGAAGTCGATACAAGGCATCTCACGCCTTCAAGGTACGAAGTGACTCTGGTCGCCTCGGACAGATATGGACGCACGGATACGGCGTCGGCGCTGCTCGAAATTCTTCCGGTCACTGAACGTATCGCAACGCTGACTGCCGATCCGAGACGTGTGCAAACCAACAGGGTGGTCACATTCACCGTTGCTGTTAAACCCACGATGGAAAATGTCACGTATAGGTTCATTACCGGCGAAGACGGCGGAGAAATACCGAGTGATCTCAATTCGGTCCGCTATTCCTATAGAACCCCCGGGGAGTATCGCGCCTATGTCGTGGCTTATCCGAGAGTCGGAAGACCCGTGTTTAGCAGGCAGATAGTCATCCGCGTAGATCCCGCAGAAGCCTCGGTCACGGACGAATCCGGGGCAGGTCCGGTCAGTAGGGTTGAGCCGCCAGCAAAGGATAAACCTCAGAGTGGGGTTGAACCGCCGTCAAAGGATGAGCCTCAGAGCGTGGTTGAGCCGCCGGCAAAGGATAAGTCTCGGCCAGAGGATGAACTTCCGTGGTCTTCACTGATTTTTGGCGCTATCGCAATCTCGGCAGTCGTCTACCTGCTCACCAGGAGTAAGAAGACCGCGCGGAAAAACCATGGCGTACCTCAGCCGGTCGGGATTCGCCCGCATAAAGACCCCGGGACCCAGATCATAGATCCGGACCGCCCAGCTTATGCAGGCGCCGAACTGTGCGTGAGGGCCGTCTTCGACAAAGGGAAACAAGAAGTAGATGTGGAGGGTGACCTTGCATCAGATGAAAGGAGAACCGATGAATGACCGGAATACGTCCATGTTCCCGTTTCTCGCGGGTTCTGAAAAAGACTTTCCGCTGTCGAAGATATCTTCACTCGAAGCGCTCGGCAGCACATCCTCACTGAAGAAATTGCTTTTCGAGGAGGCTGGCGCCATCAGCTGGCCCACTGTGTTTCATGAGATTCTCAACAAATCCAGAGATCTGCTCGATATCGATATCAGAGACATCATGGTCGCTGCCTGGACCAAATACAGTCTCCTTGCCAAATACGCCGACAGGGGGAAATATCCGCCTGATCAAACCTTCCTGGTACCCCTTTCAGAGCACACCGTAAAATCAGAGCATAAACCCTATCTGGAGATCACAGTCGGGGACAGACCCGCAGGCAGGATCGATTTCAATGTAACCATTTCACTCACATTGAAAGGCTTCGTAGTCAAGATACAGGACGGAAAGATTCGCGGGATAAATACGGGTGAATGCAAGGGGAAGGGGACTGTAAAGTGCGAGGACATCCTGCTCCTGGAAAAAGAGACCTCGTCATTTCAGCTTCCGGGATCCATAGATCTGGGAGAAGGCATATCAGTCGAATAAAGAATGGCCTGTACTATTCATAACGTAAGGGGAGCGGATGCGGTATCATCTCTCATTGAGGTCTCATGCCGCATCTGAACTGATGGCTAACTAATTATGAGAGCAAAGGAGGCGTGACATGCTCGGTAAGAAACGCGTATATATAAGCGACGTCCATATGGGGGCGGGCAGAGAACCTTCAGGGAATCACTTCAGTTATGACTGGCTCGATCTTGATGAGGCCAGGATATTTGCGGATTTTCTTCATCACCTGATCGACGATCCAGAGGTAGGAGAGATCGTGCTGCTGGGTGATACGATGGACAATTGGGTCTGTCCCATCTATGAGGAGCCGCCCACGTTCCATGAAATCATCAACTCGCCGCTGAATGCGGAGATCGTGAAGAACCTCAAATCTCTCGCCGAAAATACGGAGAAAAGACTCATCTATATGCCGGGGAATCACGACATGCTTATCACAAAGAATATCCTTGAGAAGTATTTCCCCGGGATAGTCTTCGGCGGGAGTGCCGCATACAAGAGCGTCTACAGGACGAGTCGCCTGCGGGCGGAACACGGCAGTTCGTACGCGATGTTCAATGCCCCGGACGCAATCAACAATCCGGGCAACAGGCTGCCGCTCGGATATTTCATATCCAGGGTTGCCGCGACAAAGCATGCGCAGACAGGCAGCGCCGAACGCCACTTCTGGACCTATGCCGACGATCTCCTCGAACTCCTCGGCCCTGAGAAACTGCCATCTTCGGTCTTCGAGGCTGTGACAGAGGAAGCGGAGATCGGTGCGGATCAGGAAATAAGACTGAGTGGATCGGCAAGCATAAAAGTCGGCGAAGTCAAGGCCAGATATTCAGATCTCTACGAGCAGTGGAAAACACACTATGGTAAGGGCTTTGCTTTTAAGGCTGTCATGGCTGAGATAGGCTATCTTGACGATTTTGCCGACATGCTTTGCAAGAAAGGTGACACCAATATCGTCATCTTCGGGCATTCACATGAGAGCGATCTTGACAAAGACACATGGTTTGTCGAAGACAGGGTGTACGCAAACTGCGGCTCGTGGTGCGATGCCAAGGAAGACTGCACCTTTGTTGAAACACAAAAGGATGACGAAGAAAGGATACATCATGTCAGACTGAACAGGTGGAAGAACGGTGCGGTCGAAATTATTGACGAGACGTCGGTGAACCTGTAGGTCCCAAAAAGGAGGAATTATGAAGATCGATATCCACTGTCATGTCGTGGGCAACGGTACGGACATAAACGGCACCGATACAAACGTCTATCTCTACGCTGAGGACAACCAGCACTGGTTCACCAGAATTCTTTATAACCTGCTCGAGACCGATTTGAAGGATATGGAGGCAGACCTCAACCGTGACGGCATCATCTCCACTGATGAGTATTTCGAGCTGCTCTACCGATATTTCTCCGCGTCGGAGGAGATTGACGGGATCGTCCTTCT
>DATHCU010000441.1:0-4265 GCA_035319385.1 Thermodesulfovibrionales bacterium | reverse complement strand
CCTTTTTTAGTTTCAACGCTTTGATTGTCATTTGAATTGTGGGCTGGGGACACTTCAGTCCTTTTGCGTCAAGCAGAACAACCGGCATGCTCTAACCTCCTCGCTGCGCCAGTATAGGATAGATAACGCAGTATTTTAAATGATTTTTTACATTAAAGTAAATTATAATTGTAAATTAAGAAATTAGATGTTTCTCTTGGAGATTTTCGCCCGCCCATACGACGGCAAATAGCCAATTGTCAAAACACAATAACCAAGTTCAACGCCGGAAGTGCGGGAGCATCGATATTTCAGCCTGGATCTTATTTGAAGCTTGTAATTTGGTGTTTGATTATTGATCCGCTTTGCTATTCGGCCTGCTTGGCAGCCTTTGAAAGCGGATCGTTTCTTGACAGGAGCGCGACTCAGATTATAAAATCATTGACCTCGCAAATAGCGTTGTTAAAGTCGAAATAATAGAGGATTGTCATGTCAAACATAATACTAAAGACATCCTTCCCGGATGTGCCGTTTATCAAAAGCGGCAAGGTGAGGGACATCTACGATATGGGGTCTCATATCCTGCTGGTTGCTACCGACAGGATTTCTGCCTTTGATGTGGTTCTGCCCAGCGGCATCCCTGGAAAGGGAAGGGTTCTTACTCAGATTTCTCTCTATTGGTTTAAGCAGACGGAGAAGATCATCGCGAACCACATTGAAGCATCCGACGCGCGGGATTTTCCCGATCCGCTTCGCAAATACGCTGCTGTACTTGAAGGAAGAAGTGTGCTGGTAAAGAAGGCAAGGCCTCTGCCGGTGGAATGTGTTGTTAGAGGTTATTTGTCCGGCAGCGGATGGAAGTCCTACGTGAAGGACAGGACTGTATGCGGGATTCGGCTCCCTGAAGGTCTCGTCGAATCCTCAAAATTGGACGAGCCGATTTTTACACCGAGCACTAAGGAAGAACAGGGGCACGATGTCAATATTTCCTTCGATGAGTTGGTAAACATTATCGGCAAAGAACTCGCATCGACCCTCAGGGATACAAGCCTCAGGATATATAGGACGGCGAGCGAAATTGCAGAAAAAAGAGGTATCATTATTGCCGATACAAAATTCGAATTCGGCATGTATGATGACAAGCTTCTGCTGATCGATGAACTCCTGACACCTGACTCTTCGCGATTCTGGTCTATTAGAAACTACGCTCCAGGAAAGAGTCAGGACAGTTACGACAAGCAGATCGTCAGGGATTATCTGCTGACGCTCGATTGGGACAAGACCTATCCCGGCCCGGAGCTGCCCGGCGAAATCATAGACAAGGCATCAAGAAGATACCAGGAGATATTGCATATTATAACGGCCGCTAAGTAAGCATCCGCAGGCACCTTGAAGTTCTGTGACACAATACTCGCTTCAGATATAAGCCTTCTGTACAGCCGGAGATTGGCATTCCGCAAATATATTGCTGAGATAGAAATTATGGCACGTGATGAAAAGAAGAGGCAGAAGAAACTTGCAAGAAAGACCGCAAAACGCAAGGCAAAACAAGCATCCGCAAGAGCTGTCCATTCTGCGACAGACCCCGCGCGCGATGCTGAGACAGCGCTGAGTTCACCTCTTCATGAATGTCTTGTCCCCGGGGATCTCTTTAACTCAGGTATAGGCAATATACTCGTTAGCAGGAGGATGCCCGACGGAAGGGTTGCATTATCTGTTTTTCTCCTGGATGTATTCTGTCTTGGTGTGAAAGACGTCTTCTCTCTGGTAATGACGGCGAGCGAGTACCTTCAGAAGATGGAAGAAATACGCAGGGGCGCTGCATTCACAAGTGTAGAACCCGCCTTTGCCAGGAAGCTTATTGAGGGCGCCGAGGAATATGCAAGGGATCTTGGTTTCAGCCCGCAACCGAAATATCATTCCGCAATGAAAATGTTTGGCGAGGTGGACACTGCTGACTGCCTGACTCAATTCGAGTTCGGCAAGGACGGCAAGCCGCTTTTCATATCCGGACCGGATGATACTCAGGCCAGATGCATGAGAATAATAGAGACGCTTACAAAGAGATGCGGACCCGGGGGATTCGGTTACATGATCGGCGTCAATAGCGGCATTTGATCATCGGTGCGCAACGACTCAGGGCAGGCTTTCAGCCCACCTTCATCTTTATCTCGACAAGCTTCTTCATCGCCTCTTCAGGTGTGAGCCGTTTGACGTCAATGTTCCTCAGATCCTGAATAACGGATTCGTTAGCCGTGGAAAACAGGTCGAGTTGCACAGTGCCTTTCTTTGACTTTTTCCCCGCAAGTTTCGGGAGACCCGTCTCATTCAGCTCTTCTTTTTCCAGGTTGGCAAGAACCTCCCGTGCCCTTTTGACTATGCCGTCCGGCAGTCCAGCGAGGCGGGCTACCTGTATCCCATAGCTTTTGTCCGCCGGACCCTTTTCTATCTTCCGCAGGAAAATGATCTCATCGCCCCATTCCTTCACGGCGACATTGAAGTTCCTTACGCCGTCATGGCTGAGGGCAAGCTCGGTCAGTTCGTTGTAATGGGTCGCAAAGAGGGTCCTCGCCCTGATGGAATTGAGGATATGTTCGGCTACAGCCCAAGCGATGCTGATACCGTCGAAGGTGCTTGTGCCTCTTCCGACCTCATCAAGGATTATAAGACTTCTGGATGTAGCATTGTGAGTGATGTTCGCTACCTCGATCATTTCAACCATGAAGGTGCTCTGTCCCTTTGTTAGGAAATCGGACGCGCCTATCCTTGTAAATATCCTGTCGGCCAGTCCTATCCTGGCTTCAGCGGCAGGGACAAACCCACCCATCTGGGCCATTATTACAATCAGCGCGATCTGTCTCATATAAGTTGATTTGCCGGCCATGTTCGGCCCGGTGATAACCAGAAGGCGATCATCGTCACTGTTCAAATGCACACTGTTAGGGACAAATCGTTCGCCCGTCTGCAGGCGCTCGAGAACAGGATGCCTGCTGTCGGTTATCTCGATGAGACCGAGTTCGTCCACGACAGGTTTTGCATAATTATGCCTCTTGGCCGCTACAGAAAGAGCCGTAAGAAAATCTACCAGAGCAAGGGCAGCAGAGGTTGCTATCAATGCGGAGGCATCCTTCTGAGCGGCTTCAAGCACATCCTGATATAGCTCGTATTCAAGATTCTTGAGTCTCTCCTCGGAACCCAGAACCTTTGATTCATACTCTTTCAGTTCAGGCGTTATGTAGCGTTCGCCGCCCACCAGGGTCTGTTTTCTTATATACTGTTCAGGAACCATATGCAGGTTGGCTTTAGTAATCTCGATATAGTAGCCGAAGATACGATTATATCCGACCTTGAGAGAGTTTATGCCTGTACGCTGCCTTTCCTTCTGTTCCAGGTCTGCGATAAAACCTTTCCCTTTTTTCGATATATTCCTGAGTTCGTCAACCTCAGCATGGTAACCGTCTTTAATGATCCCTCCGTCCCTGAGTCCTACCGGCGGGTTATCAATTATGCTTTTATCTATTAATTCCCTGAGAGAACCGCTCTCGGAGATATCCTGCGAAAGGGACTTCAGGAACGGATCCTTTGTTGAAAAAAGTGACTTCTTTATCTTCGGCAGATAGGACAGGGAGTTCTTGATTGCAATAAGATCGCGGGCACTGGCTGTCTTTGAAATAACTCTGGAGATAAGCCTTTCAATATCCTGTATTCTTCTCAGGGACGTCCTGAGAGACTCCAGCATCTCGAAATCGTACAACAGGTATTCGATCGTGTCCTGCCTTGTCCTGATCTCCCGTACACTTATGAGAGGCTTAAGGATAGATGCTCTAAGAAAGCGGCCGCCCATCGGAGTAAGTGTTTCATCCAGAACCCACAGAAGGGTGCCTTCGGCTGAGCCGTCTCTGAGATTGTGAGTCAACTCAAGGTTCCGTTGGGTAGAGGCATCGAGGAACATGTAGGCATCCTGTCGAAGGGCAGTGATCGTCTTCAGCACGAAGGTCTCCTTCTGCGTCTCTTCAACGTAACTTACGAGGGCACCCGCAGCGGAAATCGCAGCGTTCATCTCGTTGCACCCAAACCCTTCAAGAGATGAGACCTTCAGGTGTTTAAGAAGTGTTTTATACGCCTCTGAATAGTCATAGTACCAATCTTCGTACGCCGAGACATAGAAACCATTAAGAGCCTCACTGTAATGAATATCGTCTTTTAGACTGGCTGGAATGAGGATCTCTCTCGGTTCAAACCTGAACATTTCGTCCTCGATCGCCTTATCGGTCTCGTAGACCATG
>DATHCU010000440.1:0-5156 GCA_035319385.1 Thermodesulfovibrionales bacterium | reverse complement strand
ACCTGGAGGGCGGGGTTATCAGTTGCTGCGGCATTGATTTTGTTGGTATCGGCCTGTGCGACCGTTCCGGAGAGGAATGCGGCCCTGGACAGTGCCCGCATAGCCTACGAAAAAGCCCAGTCCAATCCGGAAGTTGACAAGGTTGCCCCTGTTGCCATGCATGAAGCAGCCGAGGCATTGCGTAAGGCCGAGCAGGCGAGGAGTACAGAGGAGAAGAACTATCTTTCTTACTTGGCCGAAAGAAAGGCCCAGATTGCTGCAGCCCAGGCCGAACAAAAGCTCGCAGACAAAGAGACGGAAGAACTTAGCAAGGAGAAAGATAGGATTGTGCTGCAGGCCAGGGAACTCGAAACAAAACGGGCCATAGGGCTGGCAGAAGCCAGGGCATGGGAAGCCGAGCGTGCGCGCCGAGATGCCGAGAAGAAGACATATGAAACCGAACGCGCAAAGGCGGAGGCTGAGCTCCTGGCGCGACAGGCGGATGCCGCCCGGAAAGAGGCAGAGGCAAGGGCCGTCCAGGTCGATCAGGCCAGGAAAGAGGCTGAGGCTTCAGCTCAGAAGGCGGATGCGGCACGTAAGGAAGCGGAGGCCCGGACCCTTCAGTTGGAGCAGGCCAGGAAAGAAGCCGAGGAACTGGCCCGTCAGAATGAGATAGCCAGGAAAGAGTCAGAGAAGAAGGCCCTCGAGATCGAGCACGCGAAAGGCCAGGCAGAGGCATTGACGCGACAGGCAGACGCGGCCAGGAAAGAGGCCGAGGCGAGAGGGATAGAGATTGAGCGCGCAAAGATAGAGGCAGATGCATTGAGCCGTCAGGCAGAAATGGCCCGCAAGGAGGCTGAAGCAAAGGAGCAGGAGATCAAACGGACAAGGGGCGAAGCCGATGCCCTGGCCCTCCAGGCTGAGGCAGCGAGGAAAGAGGCCGATGCGAAGGAAGAGGAGATCAAACGGACAAAGGGCGAAGCCGAAGCCCTGACCCGTCAGGCCGAAATAGCCAGGAAGGAAGCAGAGGCGAGAGAGCAGGAGATCAAACGGACAAAGGGTGAAGCCGAAGCCCTGACCCGTCAGGCCGAAATAGCCAGGAAGGAAGCAGAGGCAAGAGCACAGGAGATAAAGCTGGCGAGAGAGGAGGCCGAGGCAAAGGCTCGCGAAGCTGAAAAAGCCAGGAAGGAGACTGAAGCCAAGGCATTGGAACTGGAGAAAGCCAGGAAAGAGGCCGAGGCAAAGGAAGAGGAGATAAAGCGGACGAAGAATGAAGCCGCGGCAAAGGCTGTTGAAGCGGAAAGGGCCAGAAAAGAGACCGAAGCAAAGACAGCAGAGCTTGATAAAGCCAGGAAAGAAGCCGAGGCAAAGACAGCAGAGCTTGATAGAGCGCAGAAGGATGCGCAGTCCAAGAAACTAGAGATGGAAATGGCCCGTATGAAGATGGACGATGCCATGGCGCAGAGAAAGCAGCTTGAGAATGAACTGAAGGACCTGCAGGCAAAGCAGACCGACAGGGGAATTGTTCTGACCCTGGGAGATATACTGTTCGAAACCGGGAAATCAACCCTGATGCCGGGTGCCAGGCGCACGATGAATACGATTGCGGAATTCCTTAAGAAACATCCGAAACGGAATATCCTTATAGAAGGTTTCACCGACACAGTGGGCAGCGACTCGTTTAATATGAACCTATCCCGGAAGAGGGCGCAGGCTGTGAGAGCGGCCCTGACCGTAAGGGGAGTCCTCAGCGAACGGATCGCCACGAGGGGGTATGGTGAACGCTTTCCCCTTGCCAGCAACAAGACCGAGGCCGGAAGACAGCAGAACCGTCGTGTTGAAGTTACAATCCTGGATGAAGGCGTAGCCGCCAGGAAGATGCTTCGCTGAGTTTCATATCGGATCAAGAGAACTTATCAGGTAGTGACAGTCAGACGGGCAGCTTGCAGGCGACGCTGCCCGTTTGCTTTTTTTGCATTTATTTAATTATTCTAAGTTATTAACTTTTGGAGGTATTTGAGGATGACTATTACAGAAAAGGCTGCAGAAAGGGCAAAAGAGATACTTGCCGACGAAGGCAAAGCCGCCTGGGGCATCAAGATATTTATCGCGGGCGAGAGCTGCTGCGGGCCTTCTTACGGGATGAATCTGCAGGAACAAAAGATGCCTGACGATGAAGTCATAGAGAAGGACGGGTTAAAGGTGTATATGGACAAGGACACTTTGGCCAGCCTTAGCGGAAGGGGACTTGACTACTACGTGGGCGAGGATGGAGAGGGCTTTCTGTTTACGGGCGGACCCGAGTCTTCGTGTGCACCGGGCGGATGCTGCGGTTCAGGCGGATCCTGCGGACATTAATCTGGCCGGATAAGAATGTATCCTGTTCACAGACCAAGAAGATTAAGAAGAAACGAGACGATCAGGAGAATGGTGAGGGAGACCTCGCTTTCTCCTGATAATCTTATTTATCCGTTGTTTGTCACTTTCGGGAAGGGCGTCAGAAAAGAGATAACCTCAATGCCCGGGTGTTACCAGGAGTCTGTGGACAAGATTGTGAGACATGCAAAAGAGGTCTATTCACTCGGAATACCCGCTGTTCTCCTCTTTGGAATACCTGAGCACAAGGACGAAACAGGATCGGGCGCCTACGATGAGAAGGGGGTTGTCCATCGTGCGGTCCGGGCCATTAAGAATGCAATTCCCGATCTGTATGTGATTACCGATGTCTGCATGTGTGAGTACACCAGCCACGGCCACTGCGGAATTATCAAAGACGGTGATGTCGAAAACGACATGACTCTTGAACTTCTTGCGAGAGAATCTGTTTCGCACGCAAAGGCGGGCGCTGATATGGTTGCCCCGTCGGATATGATGGACGGCAGGGTTGAGGCGATTCGCATCGCCCTGGACGAAGAGGGGTTTGCTGATCTGCCCATTATGTCTTATGCCGCAAAATATGCTTCGGCATTCTATGGCCCCTTCAGGGAGGCCGCGGAGTCTACACCCCAGTTCGGCGACAGGCGTTCATACCAGATGGACCCCTCCAACAGGAGAGAGGCGTTGAAGGAAATCTCCCTCGATATTGAAGAAGGCGCTGATATCGTGATGGTCAAACCCGCGCTTTCTTATCTGGATATCATATCTGATGTAAAAGAGTATTTTGATCTGCCGGTGGCAGCCTACAATGTGAGCGGCGAGTATTCGCTTGTGAAGGCGGCTGCAAAGCTCGGCTGGATTGACGAAAGCCGTGTGATGATGGAGATACTTACTTCGATCAGGCGCGCTGGAGCCGATATAATCCTCACCTACTTCGCGAAGGAAGCGGCAAAGATACTGAACAAATAGCCGCCGAGGTTCGCGAACCTGTTCAACCCTCATTCTTCATCTCCAAAAAAACTATTGACAAGGTAATGGGCATATGCTCATAATAAAATCGTGGCCAGGCCCAAAAAGGGAAGATGTGTGAATTGCAGACCGGGTTCGGTCTATTTTAAGCCGCGCGGGGTACCCATGACCGAGCTGGAAGAGGTTTCTCTGTCGATGGATGAACTGGAAGCTGTCAGGCTCGCTGATCATGAGAGACTTTACCATGCGGAGGCAGCAAAGAAGATGGACATATCGAGGCAGACATTCGGCAGGATCCTGATTGTTGCGCGCAGGAAGATCTCCGAATGCCTTATCCACGGCAAAGCACTGAGAATTGAATATCTGAGTTCTGGAAAGCGATAGTTGTATGCCGGGCGGATCGCCGATGTCTTAATGAGAAATCATAATGCCTTTCAGTAAGAGGCAATGTCCGAAGGAGGAAGAAATGAAAGTATGTTTTCCGGTTGAAAAGGCTGATGGAATGGGGAGCTTGGTCTATGGACACTTTGGCTCCGCCCCGATCTTTATGGTTGTCGAGACAAGCACTGGCTCGGTGAGCGCTATTTCCAATAGCGACCAGCACCATGCGCATGGAGCGTGCAACCCTCTGAAGGCATTGAATAATGAAAAGGTGGATGCGGTGGTAGTCGGCGGCATAGGGGTGGGAGCGCTCACGAAACTGAACCAGCTGGGCATCAAGGTCTTCCAGGCCAAAGGGCGGACCATAGAGGAGAATATGAAGCTGCTTCAATCGAATACGTTGCCCGGATTCACTGCACAGCATTGCTGTTCAGGCCATTCTCACATAGGCGGATGCAGCCACTAGCCCTCGATATTTATGACTGGCAAATCAGAGCAGATGCAGTATCAGGGGGTCTGAAAATGAGCCCTGACGCCGCATCTGCTCTAACGTCGCTGAACATCTCCAATTACGGAGCTTATTATGATCCAGTCGATAACCACTAAAATAATCCTGGACAGCATCGCGGATGGAGTTTTTACGGTTGACCGGGACTGGAACATCACTTCGTTCAACCGGGCGGCAGAACGCATCACGGGCATTAGTCCGGGTGCAGCTGTTGGACAGAAGTGCTTTGATGTATTCCACGCAAATATCTGCCAGACGGCCTGCGCCCTCAGGGAGACCCTGAAGACCGGCGAGGAGATCATCTGCCGGCACATAAACATCCTGAACCGTGAGGGCAGGGTCATACCCGTGTCGATCAGTACCGCAGTCCTGAAGGACGATAAAGGACACGTCGTAGGCGGTGTTGAGACATTCAGGGACCTCTCCACTCTTGAGGCATTGAAAAAGGAGATTTCACGCCAATACTCGGTTGAAGATATCATCAGTAAGAACCATGAAGTCCTTGAGATCTTCGACATACTCCCTGACATCGCCGAGAGCGAAAGCACGGTGCTGCTCCAGGGAGAGAGCGGGACCGGCAAGGAACTCTTTGCGCGTGCCATCCACACCCTCAGCAAGAGAAAGAAGGGACCTTTCGTTGCCCTGAACTGCGGAGCTCTTCCTGACAACCTGCTCGAATCAGAGTTGTTCGGTTATAAAAAAGGAGCCTTTACCGATGCGAAGAAGGACAAGCCGGGCCGTTTTGCACTGGCGGATGCGGGCACCCTTTTTCTTGACGAAATAGGGGACCTCTCGCTGTTTCTGCAGTCGAAGATTCTCAGGGTGCTGCAGGAGCGGGAATATGAACCCCTTGGGGCGACAGCTTCTGTAAAAGCGAACGTGCGCATCATCGCAGCCACCAACCGGCACCTCTCGGACATGGTTGCACGAAAGGCCTTCAGGG
>DATHCU010000439.1:0-2020 GCA_035319385.1 Thermodesulfovibrionales bacterium | reverse complement strand
ACTTGAACTTCAACATTCCAGACCTTCTTGCTGTCAAAGACAGTAACATAGAGAGGTTCTCCGACGGTAAGCTTCAGTGTCCTGACGTAATAGAAGCTGGATATTGGATCAAGGGCAGCGGGTGGAAGCTGGAACTCCTTCCTTTCGTTATTGAGATAATCAATGTAAACAGCTCTGTTTTTCAATGGATCAAAAACGACTTCCTTGTTTCTCCTGTGTTTCCCTTCGCGAATCTTCATCCTGTAGCTTGCAGGCTGAGCCCAGCCCTCGTGCTCCGAGCTGTTTGTCAGCGTGCTTTCTACTCTATCCTCCACGGTATAAAAGACCGATACCCAGTCCGCAGACCTTGCGGTTGAGATGATCTTCATCTTGCCGCCGTCATTCACGAATTCAAGGGTTGCCGTCCCCGCCTTAACGCCGGTCCATGTCAGGTCATATACAAGTCTTTCAGAAGCTCTGAGAGATTCGGCCGGCGCATTGGATGCGAGTAAAGCCTGAAACAGAACGCATAATAGGATGAGCTTTCGAAACATAATCTCCTCTTTTTTATGGTATATTATTTCATGCTTGTTATTCCAGCAATTGATCTGAAGGACGGTAATTGTGTCAGGCTGCTGCAGGGCAAAAAAGATGCGGTTACAGTTTATTCCGGTGACCCCGGCGCCATGGCAAAAAAGTGGGAGTCATTCGGCTCTCGGCTCCTCCATATCGTTGACCTCGACGCCGCTTTTTCCGGCAACCAGAAGAACTTTGATGCTATCGTAAAGATTAGGAAGGCGGTCAAGATTCCTGTCCAGGTGGGAGGCGGCATCAGAGATGTCGGTAGTGTTATAAATATATTTTCGGCTGGTGTTGACAGGATCATAATAGGTACCGCAGCCATAGAGGACCCTGAATTTCTGACATATGCCTGCAACAAATATCCCGGACGTGTCTTGGTCGGCATTGATGCCAAAAACGGGATGGTTGCGATAAAGGGCTGGGAGGAAATTACATCGATCACCGCAAAACAACTGGCAAAGCGTCTCGAACTGGTTGGCGCTGCGGGCATCGTTTACACAGACATCAGCCGGGACGGCATGCTATCAGGCCCCAACATAGAGGCTACAAGGGAGATGGTTGAAGGCGTCAAGATGCCTGTCATTGCCTCGGGCGGAATCTCCGGCATCGAGGATATCAGAAATCTGACAAAGATAAAGAACCTTTGGGGAGCCATAACAGGAAAGGCCATCTATTCCGGATCGCTTGACCTGCGTGAGGCGATAAAGGTCGCCTCGGGATAGAACATGCTGGCCAAGAGGATAATACCCTGTCTTGACGTCAAGGACGGCCGGGTAGTAAAGGGGGTCAGCTTCGTCAATCTGCGCGACGCAGGCGACCCTGTGGAGAACGCCAGGTTCTATGACAAGCAGGGGGCGGATGAATTGATCTTTCTTGATATAACCGCATCACACGAAAAAAGAAAGATAATACTGGATGTAGTCGCTAGAACCGCTGAAGATGTGTTCATGCCGCTTACGGTGGGTGGCGGGATCAAGAGCCTGGACGATATCAGGGACCTCCTGAACGCGGGCTGCGACAAGGTATCGATAAATACCACGGCTGTGAAAGACCCTTATTTTATAAGCAGGGCAGCGGAACGCTTCGGCAGCCAGTGCATCGTGGTCGCCATCGACGCCAAGAGAGTGCATCCGGACATGTCCACCGCAACGGGCGAACCGTGGGTTGATGATTCGTCCCTTAAAGATGTCTGCCTTGATCTTTCTGCTGTGGAATTCCCTATTAATGACTGGAGTCAGAAAGGAGTGTGGGCGATTTCCACGCACGGCGGCAGACAGATGAAGTTGATCGACGCTGTGAAGTGGGCGAGGAAGATGGAGGAACTCGGCTCAGGCGAGATCATGCTCACCAGCATGGATAAGGACGGAACAAAAGACGGCTATGACATAGAACTCATCCGTGCCATATCAGATGCCACAACCATCCCGATTATTGCATCCGGAGGAGCAGGCAACCTCGA
>DATHCU010000438.1:0-2631 GCA_035319385.1 Thermodesulfovibrionales bacterium | reverse complement strand
CAAACTCTCGTCGGACGGGAAGGAGTACACACTGCATATCCAAGGCCCAGGAGAGCCTGTTGCAGAGGCGGCGATCTTCGATCAGATGGTGTATCCCGCATCCTGCACCGCCATCGAGGACTCAAGCCTTGTCCGCATCTCACGCGCGGGGATACTAAGTCTCATAAGAAATCATCCCGAACTTGCCCTGAAAATGATGAGCGGCTATTCAAAGAGGCTCAGGCAATTTGTCGCAAAGATTGAGGAACTGTCCCTCAAAGATATCAAGTCAAGGCTGGCCGCTTATATACTGGAAAATAGCACTGTCGAAAAAGGGCTCACGGTGTGCCGCCTGCCCTATTCAAAAAAGGAACTCTCTTCCCTCCTCGGCACAGTCCCGGAGACCCTCTCAAGGGCTCTCGCATTTCTGAAGCAGAGGGGGCTGATCAGGGAGGAAAGCAGCTCCATCGTGGTTCTTGACCCCGACAAGCTGAGGGTGTTGTCGGAGTGAGGATAGCATACTCCACGCAATCGATTGACCCGGACAGTTAATAAAGTTTATTATATAAATAATGCGCTTTTCTGGCGTAAGTACTCTTCGCGCATAATTGTCGAAAGGCCTGCTGAGGCGATCCGAGATGACAAAAACAAAAAAAATGCCGGAACACGCTGAAGGAATGTCCGGAATCGAGCTGGCGGACATCATCAATGTCCCTGCTATCCAGTCGCTACTGGATGATTTCTACAAGATTGCCCGCATTTCAGCCAGCATAGTCGACTTAAATGGAAATGTGCTGGTCGGCACGGGCTGGCAGAAAGTCTGCACAGAATTTCACAGATCGCACCCGGAAACCCGCAAACACTGCATCGAGAGCGACATTCAGCTCTCCAAAGGTGTGCGTGAAGGAGAGTTCAGACTCTACAGGTGCAAGAATAACATTTGGGACGTTGCTACCCCAATCATGGTCGGCGGTCGTCATGTCGGCAACCTATTTTCGGGACAGTTCTTCTTTGATGATGAAACGCCTGATTACAATATCTTTCGATCACAGGCGGCGCGCTATGGCTTTGACGAAAGGGCCTACATCTCCGCGGTCGACGAAGTCCCTCGTCTCAGCAGGGAATCCGTGAATACGGGCATGGCTTTTCTGGCTAAGCTCGCGCAGCTGATATCGTCTCTAAGCTACAGCAATATTGAACTCGCAAGGTCGCTGCAGAAGCGCAAAGAGACAGAGGACAGACTCCGGCAGAGCATCGTGAAGAAACGTATGCTGGCCGATATCCTCGAAAAATCAGACCAGCCCCTGGGCATTGGATATCCTGACGGAAGATTGGGGCTGGTCAACCGGGCGTTCTGTGAACTGACCGGATACAGCCCGGAAGAGTTGGAGGAGATACCCTGGAACTCGGCCTTGACCCCTCCGGAATGGATCGACCAGGAGATGGCGGCGCTGGAGAAGATCGGGCGTACCGGAAAACCCGTGCGCTACCAGAAGGAGTATATGCGGAAGGACGGATGCCGGGTACCTGTCGAGTTGCTCGTACACATCATGCGGGATAAGAGTGGAGAGGTATCGCACTACTATGCCTTCGTAACAGACATTACTGAAAGAAGAAGAACCGAGGAGAGACTGCGTCAACTGGCCGACCGTCTGTTTCTCGCCGCGCGCGCTGCGAATGTGGGCATCTGGGACCTTGATATACAGGCCGATAAGCTGATCTGGGATGACGCCATGCACCGTCTTTATAGGATTGCGCCCGAGCAATTCACCGGCAAGACGGATGCGTGGAAGAGCGGCGTTCACCCTGAGGACCTGGACAGGGCGCTGAGAGAAGTTGAAATGGCCCTGAGAGGAGAAAAGGAGTTC
This sequence comes from Thermodesulfovibrionales bacterium, assembly GCA_035319385.1. Classification (GTDB taxonomy): domain Bacteria; phylum Nitrospirota; class Thermodesulfovibrionia; order Thermodesulfovibrionales; family SM23-35; genus DYFC01. The sequence continues at coordinate 784 of DATHCU010000438.1, read as the reverse complement.
GACACGGAATTCAGGGTGCTCTGGCCCGACCAGTCGGTCCATTATATCAAGGCGATCGGGCTTGTTCAACGAGACCCCTTGGGAAAGCCTGTGCGGATGCTCGGAACGAACTGGGACGTGACGGAGCGCAGACATGCTGAGGACGCACTCCGGGCCAGCGAACAACGTTATCATTCCCTGTTTGATAATATGATGGAAGGGTTTGCCTACTGTCGCATGCTGTACGAAGATGGCAACCCTTCTGACTTCGAATATCTCGAGGTCAATATCGCCTTCGAGCGGCTGACCGGCTTGAAGGATGTTGTCGGGCGGAAGGTCACTTCGGTAATCCCGGGCATCAGGGAGTCAAACCCCGAGTTGTTCGATATCTACGGCAGAGTTGCCGGGACAGGGCATGCCGAAAAGTTCGAGATGTATGTGGAGCCTCTGGCGATATGGTTTTCGATCTCTGTCTATAGCCAGGAGAAAGGATATTTTGTCGCCGTATTTGAGAATATTACGGATCGAAAGAGGTCGGAGGAGGCCCTGCGCAGGTCGTTTGATGAGATAGAAGACCTTTACAACAATGCCCCGTGCGGGTACCATTCTATCGACAAAGAGGGTGTCTTTGTCCGGATGAACAATACCGAACTCGGTTGGCTCGGATATACCCGCGGGGAAGTCATCGGAAAGATGAACATGAGGGATATCCTGTCGGAAGAAGGAAAGAGAAAATTTGAGGACTCTTTCAGGCTTCTCATGGAAAGAGGACGGGTAAAGGACATGGAGAGGGAATTCATACGCA
>DATHCU010000437.1:0-4707 GCA_035319385.1 Thermodesulfovibrionales bacterium | reverse complement strand
TCGCTTCGGGATTGCGCGGCTCCTGAGCGCACCGCATGCTAACGTCAAACGACGAGCGTGGTTTAAGATTGACGAGTCCGCTTTCAAAGGGTGCGCAGGACTGGCGCCTTGCCATGATCGTGTAAGGCCCCTGAACAATACCCTTGAGAGTAACTGTTCCCGAGGCGTCTGTAGAGGACGTCATACGAATTCGTTCAACAGGAGAATTTATCGCGCCGTCAACAGTGATGGATGCATTTTGCAGGGGCTTTCCGGTCGAATCAGTTACTATAATCCTGACCGAGCCATACGGGACCGCATTCTTGATTCTCATGGCCAGATTGGCCTGGTCCCTCAGGGTTTCAACCATCTGGTACGGCGGTTTGAGAGACCGGTCAGTACAGTCTTCGCATGCCTGCTTTAGATAGCCGTTCTTCTGCATTATCTCAGACCACGTCTCGACACTCTGACCATTCCATATGCTTTCGTCAAACTTTGCAAAAGTGCCGTGCTCCCCTCCGTGCATCCACAGGTCGTACGATATCAGTTCCCCGTTATCTCCGACCAGGGCCAGGGCCATATGATTGCGATTTACATCGAAGGGATTTGCGGACCGCACCGCAGACTTTTCTCCAAAGATCCTCAACAAACGCTTTTCATCTATGCCTCCGCCCGACATGGCGTCCTTGAGCGATTCGGCAACATGCTCACACGTTCCGACAGCCTGATCACCGTATCTCTTCCAGCTCATTCCACGTGTCATCATATTCGTATTCGGCATAACGCGCATAGCATTAAGTTGTCTGCCGACCTCCTGTGCTATGTATCTCGCTTTTTCTTCTGTGGACTGCATAATCCTCTTCTTCGTGTAATAGTCAGCCCTGTCGACCGCTTTCTTTCCGAACAGCTTCCAGTCAAAACTGACTGCCCTCTGCTGTGAGAATTCTCCCGCGGCCGCCTGGCAAGACACAACAAATGCCGCCGCCATCGCAAGGGAAAAGATAGCAGAAATTCGCTTCATAAGAGTCCTTAAGCCTATCATCGGTCCTCCCCCGAAATCGGAAACAGTCTCAGTCCGCCGAAACTCAGATGTGCCGCTATGGCATCTCCGTATTCCTGTTGCCCCTGCTGCCCTCGTACAAGTCATACTCGAGCAATTTGCACTCTATCGCCCCATTATAGAAAGGTATCTTTCTCTTTGCTCTTAACCCTATCTTCTTCGCCAACTCAGGGTTACCCGTAAAAACATATCCCGTATACCCGAGGCACTTCTGCTTGAAGTAATCACCGATACCCTTATAAACACCTTCCAGTTCTCTGACTTTGCCCATCCTCTCGCCGTATTCGGGATTCAGGACTACCAACCCTCCGCCGTCAGGAATAACCGTCTCTGAATAGTCACAAACGCCAAATTCAATCAGGTGTTCCAGGCCCGCAGTAGCGGCGTTCTTCGAAGCCGCCTCAACCGCACTCCTCCTGATATCGGTTGCGACAATCCTGCCGTTAAAGGACTTCTTTGCACCTGCCCTTGCATCAGCACGTATGTCGTTCCACAGACTCCTGTCAAATCCCTTCAAGTGCATGAACCCAAAGTTGCTCCTGAGAATACCTGAGGCTCTGTTTAAGCCGATCAGTCCAGCCTCGATGGCAAGGGTTCCGCTGCCGCACATGGGATTAATAAAATTGCCGTTTCCTCTCCATCCCGAGGCCATAACAACAGCAGCAGCGAGGGTCTCCTGCATGGGCGCCGTCATCGGAATCTTCCTGTATCCGCGCACGGACAACGTCTCCCCTGAGGTATCGAAATATACGGAGCAGCTGTCACCCTTCCAGTAGAGGTTCACAACAACTCTGTCTTTGGACGGCCCAGAATCAGGACGCCGTCCGCGCCTTTCCCTGATCCTGTCGACAATGGCATCTTTGCACCTTACATTTGCATAACGCGAGTCCTTGATGCTAGGGTTATCTACGCTCGATGTTATACACACATAGCCGTCCTCGGCAATATGTTCTTCCCACGCGACTTCAGACAACGCGTCATAAAGCTCCTCGGCATTCACGGCACGGAATTCTCTTATGAGAAAGAGCACACGGTGGGCAGTTCGCAGATACAGATTGAGACGCATTGTGTCGTTTATCGTCCCCTCGGTGGCAATGCCCGCGACGGTTTCAGCCATCACAGGAAAGCCAAGTCCTGCCATCTCCTCTTTCAGAAAGGGCGCTATCCCCTTTGCGCAGGTGACAAGAATCCTTCTTCTTTCCATCAATACTTCCTTCTGTTCGCGGTCCTGTCTTTCTGAACTGTCACAGTGATCTGAAAATTCTCTGGCTCCAGGTCGGGATCCTTCTCAAGTTCCTCAACAAAGACAGCTATCGCCTTCTGCATGAACTCTGAAAAGTGCACACCCTTGGGCAATGCGAGAATCCTCTGGCGTGTATTCTCATCGATGCTGGCCGTATACTTTGCCATATTCGCTCCTTACTCGTTAAATGTTTATCTATTTTAGTATATTTGGGGACCGCCACGCTCTGACAATGAGCATATTGCCTGCGCATTCCCCGTATATCAAGAATGGCATTTTGCCGGGCAGACAATATAATATACGGGGTAAAATGAATCTCTTGAAGTTCTATCTCAAAACAGGCGCGTTCCTGACAGTCACCTTGGCTCTTGCGCCCTTCTATGTCTTCATCCTATTAATTCTTTACGGATGGAGAAAGCGCATTGGCCCTGTACTCGTCCAATATTATTCGAAGCTATGTCTACTCATTTTCCGGGTCGATACAGAAGTCCTTGGTAATCCCGGGATGCTCAGAAGGGTCGGCAAAGGTGTTCTCATCATTGCAAACCATGCGAGTTTCCTTGATATTTTCGTGCTGTCGGCCTTGTTCGGATCGGTGTTTGTGAGCAAGTCCGAGGTGAAGTACTATCCTATTATTGGGCAAATTGCCTGGCTTATGGGTGTAATTTTCTTGGACAGAAGGTCCGCCAACGAGAGAATGCGAGTGCTCAACCGGATAGTCAACAATTGTGAGAATCAGGTTATCGCCGTATTCCCCCAGGGAACGACAAGCGGCATAACAGAGAGACTGCCCTTCAACAGGGGCATCTTCAAAGTGGTCCAAATCAACCCCGATATAAGCCTGCTGCCCGTAACCCTTCGATACAGGGAGGATGCGAAGATAGCCTGGAACAAGCCGCAATCCCTCAGAGAGAATGCGCTTCGGGTCAGCTCCGAAAGAAACATTCACGTGGCAGTAATTGTTCACGATCCTATTGCAATTGATCACTATCAAGGGAAAACCGCGTCCGAAATTTGCAGAATGGTTCAGCAGACCGTCCTCGATCCCTTGCAAACAGGGCATCGAAACTCATGGGTACGAAGTGCGGCAGACTGATGCCCTCCCCGTTGCTTGACACCTTGCATTGATACATGAGACTGGCAAGAACACTGAATCGACCAAACGATCTCCGGACTACATATCCTCAAGAACTGATATAATATTTTCATTACTTGCATTCGGAGCGAAACTAGTTATCCATGGCTGAGAGTACAGGAATAACCAGCGACGTGAAGAACACCATCCTCAGGGAACAGGTCCTGCTGGTATTCAGACAGCTTCCAACGATGCAGGCAACCTCGTTTATTGTCGCCCTGGTTCTTGCCTATGCGGTACGCAATATCGTTCCGGCAACAAGGCTTATTTCATTCTTGGACTTGCCGCATCATATTCCATTATAAAGAACCATGATGGGCTGATTGATGTGAGATCCGAGGTCGGCAGGGGCTCCACCTTCGTTATTTTATCTTCCGGCCGTGACAAAGGCGCAAGACACAGATTATATGGAGGCCCCGGTACCCGCGATATCAGGACGCACATGTAGGATTCTCTTGATGGATGACGAGGAGATAATCAGCGAGGGCACCGGTGAATTGATGAGGGCGCTCGGACATGAAGTCGATGTGGCTTCATGTGGAGAAGAGGCTATTGAAAAGTACCTGAAGGCAGTGCAAGCCGGAAGACCTTTCGACATCGTCATCCTGGATCTCACTATTCGACGCGGAATGGGGGGCGCGGAGACGCTCCGAAAACTCTTGGAGTCAGACCCGGGAGTCAAGGGTATCGTCTCGAGCGGGTACTCTGATGATATCGCAACATCAAATTATCTCGCACAGGGATTCGAGGCCTTCCTCAAGAAGCCCTGTAATGTTGAAGAACTGCAGGAGGCGCTCACCGCAATTCTAAGCACACCTGATTGATGGGACCATGTGCACCATCATGTCCCATCGGCGTAAAGAAGGCAGCCGCGCTCAGTCGCGCGGACTGATCATCCCCTGGTCAGATGTCTGTACTTGATCCTGTGAGGCTGGTCCGCTGCCGAGCCGAGGCGCGACTTTCTGTCGGCCTCGTATTCCGAGTAGTTCCCGTCGAACCAGACCACTTTGCTGTCACCCTCAAAGGCAAGAATGTGAGTGGCAATGCGGTCAAGAAACCACCGGTCATGGCTGATGACGACGGCACATCCGGCAAAGCTCTCAAGCGCCTCTTCGAGCGCGCGCATTGTGTTTACATCCAGATCATTTGTGGGCTCGTCAAGCAGGAGGACATTGGCCTCTTCTTTCAGCATGCGGGCCAGATGGATTCGATTCCTCTCCCCACCGGATACCATCGAGACCTTCTTCTGCTGGTCCTGGCCGGAGAAATTAAACCGCGCAACATAGGCGC
>DATHCU010000436.1:0-5546 GCA_035319385.1 Thermodesulfovibrionales bacterium | reverse complement strand
TTCGGCCAATGAGTTCCTCACAAGGGCGAATCTAATGAAGGCTTATCTCTTCCCCGAATACGACACTCCTATCAAGAAAGGGAAGAGGGTCGCGGTATTCGGAGGCGGCAATGTCGCCATGGATGCAGCGCGCGTAGCGATGAGGCTGGGCGCTGAAAAGGTATATCTCGTTTACAGGCGCTCAGAGGCTGAAATGCCGGCGAGGAAGGCCGAGATTCATCATGCCCATGAAGAGGGCATCGAGTTTCAGCTTCTGACTAATCCTCTCAGATTTGTCGATGACGGCAAGGGCAACGTCTGCGCCGTGGAATGCATGAAGATGGAACTTGGGGAGCCGGATGCCTCAGGCAGGAGAAAACCTGTTCCCGTTAAGGGGAGCGAGTTTCAGCTTGAGATAGATGTGGCCATCCCCGCAATCGGCACAAAATCAAACACCCTATTGACGAAGAACATGCCCGACCTATCCCTAAACAAGAAGGGCTATATAATCGCGGACCATGAAACAGGGATGACTTCAAAGCGTGGGGTATTCGCAGGAGGCGACATCGTCACAGGCTCAGCTACCGTCATCCTAGCCATGGGCGCAGGCAGAAAGGCGGCGCGAGGGATTAACGAGTATCTGAAGTGGAAGTACTGGGATACAAGATCGGTCAAATAGACACGACTTTATAAGAGACCCGCGTTCCCTCAATGCCTAGCTAGCATGCAAAGGACGTCTTTATGCTATTCATCGATGATGAGTTTGCGGTCAAGAATCTTGACCTCGATGATCTGAGCATCTTCTCCGCTGCTTTCGATGCAATTGCACTCGAGTCTCTCGATAAGGTTCTTGATGTCAGCGCCTTCACCCACCTTCATGTCCACCAATACGTTAAGCAAAGCTGATACACGGTTCGTCATCTTCGTCTCTCCTTTCTCTTGGCGGCCATCTTCCCGCAAGATTTGATCGTGATGCTTTATTCAATGATACACGGCCGACAAAGGGCAGGAAAGCGGACGCTTTCTTCTTTTTGTGTAGGACATTTTCTCGTTTCTCTGTAGGTGTTTGTCCTACACTCTTGTTCAGGCTCTATTCGGAAGACAAAAGCACACTAAATCTTCGATTTTATGATATATTTACAGAGGACCTTTTTTGATTCATATGTTGCGAACACAGGTAGAAAATGTCCCGGGAACTACCACAGATGAGCAAACATTTCCCGGAAGAAATCGCGCCCGGGTCCGCCGGACAAGCTTTGGAGGGAGGCTGAGAATTCCATGCCGGATGAAACCAGTGTCAGTCACGGGGCGACGAAGACAAGCGTTGCCGACGGGGGAAGACCGGCACTGGGCGGACAGATTCATTCGTCAGAACATCGAGCGACTGAAGATGGTGCGCAAGGATCGGAATCCGGCTGCCTCTCAATAACAGACGAACTCGCCAAGGCGAACGAGGAACTGCAGAAGAAGGTTGCCGAAGTATCGCATGCCAAAGCTGTGCTGGCAGCGCAGTCAGGCCTGCTGGAGGCATTTTTCAAGCATACTCTGACCCCCCTTGTGTTTCTAGACAGGGCCTTCAACTTCATCCGGGTAAACGAGGCTTATGCCAGGGCATTCCATCGCGATGTCTCAGACTTCCCTGAGCACAATCATTTCGAATTCTTTCCCGATGAAGAGAATAGAGGTATATTCAAAAAGGTAGTAGAGACAAAGACTCCGCATATGGCCATCGCCAGCCCATTCGTCTTTCGGGATCATCCGGAAAGGGAGGTTGCCTACTGGAACTGGACACTTTTCCCTTTGCTGGACGAATCCGGAGATGTGGATTTTCTCTTCTTGTCACTTGAAGATGTGACCGCGAGCATTACTGCGGAGAGACAGCTGCGGCAGACGAAAGAGAAGCTCGAGAATACCCTCGAGAGTATCAGCGACGGGTTTTTTACGCTCGATAAAGAGTGGCGGTTTACTTATTTGAACCGCGAGGCTGTGCGTCTCTGGAATATGCCGTACGAGAAATTGATAGGCAATAATATATGGGATGTGTCTCCGCGTGAGATCGGCAGCATCTTTGACAGGGAATATCACAGGGCCGTTCAGGACAAAGTCCCGGTTTTGTTCGAAGCTCTTCTGCCACTTCACAATGTGTGGGTAGAAGTGCGGGCTTATCCCTCTGAAGACGGACTTTCCGTCTACTTGCTGGACATCGACAATAAGAAGCGGGGTGAGACGCACGTAAAGGTAACCAACGACCTCCTCAAGTTGTTTTCAGGCTCCACTTCGAGAAAGGACTATCTCGATTCCGTTGCCAAACTCATCAAGGGGTGGACAGGATGCTGCTGCGTAGGCGTAGGCGTTCTGAATAGAGAAGGCAACATACCTTATGAATCGAGCACCGGGTTCGACGTCGAGCGGGGAGAATCGAGGGACTCGATTTCCATCAAGCGTCTCCAGTACATCTGTATGCGAATAATGCTGGAGGCAAAAAAAACGCACGGCCGGTCGGATATGACACCATTCGGCTCCTTCCGCAGCGATAACACTTTCGAATTTTTCGAGGCGCTCACCAAAACAGACAGGGAGAAATTCGGGGACCTTCGCATAAAGACCGGGTTTAAGTCGATGGCGATTATTCCTATTCGGTACGGGGACTCTGTCGTCGGAGGCATACACCTCGCCGATAAGAGAGAGGGGATGGTTCCCCTTGAAAGGGTGGAATTCATCGAGTCGTTGTCGACTCTGCTCGGAGAAGCCATCCACCGCTTCAACCTTGACGAGGAGATGCATGAAAACTATTTTAACCAGGCCGCCATTAATCTGGTCTTAAGCACATCGTTGGAGGATATGCCGTTGGATACGTTCCTCCAGAAGACCCTCTCCATCATCCTTTCCGTGCCTTGGCTCTCATCCGAATCAAGCGGCTGCATACATCTCGTTGAACACAACCCGGACTTGCTGGTAATGAGGGCCCAACGCAATGTCGCCGAAGAACTGAAGAAATTATGCTCCAGGGTTCCCTTTGGAAAATGTCTCTGCGGACGGGCCGCCAGCACACGGCAAGTACAGTTCGCAGACCACGTTGATGATCAGCATGATATTTGCTGCTCAGGAATCCCTCCGCATGGTCACTATGCGGTCCCGATCGTTTTTGGAGGCATGACCTTAGGCGTAATTACCATTTATCTGGGTGAATGGCATACCAGGGACAGGAACGAGGAAGATTTTCTTGAGACAATAGCGAATACGCTGGCAGGGATTATCGTACGACGACGTTCAGAGCACCTGCTTAAGAAGAGTCAGGAGAGCCTGTCCGAAGCCCAGCGAATTGCTCATATCGGAAACTGGGACTGGGACATCGGGAGAGACGTGTTTCACTGGTCCGATGAGATTTATCACATATTCGGTCTCACTCCTGAAACCTTTGGCGCGACATTTGAAGCCTTCCTCAATACTGTGCATCCTGAAGACAGAATGACCGTGAAGAAGGCCCTGGATGACGCTGTACATGGTGGAAATACTTACAGCATGGATCACCGCATAGTGTTGCCCGGTGGAGACATCCGGATTGTTCACGAGCAGGGCGAAGCGCTTCTGGACGAACAAGGCAATCCCGTGCGAATGGCAGGGACCATACAGGATATCTCTGCTAGAAAGATGGCCGAGGAGGAACTGAGGGCTTCCCGCGAAAAGCTTCGGCATCTCAATGCCCACCTTCAGTCGGTGCGGGAGAAGGAAAGGACAGAGATCGCGCGTGAGATACACGACGAGTTTGGAACAATTCTGACCGCTCTCAAAATAGATCTTTCATGGCTCGAAAAAAGGCTGACGCAGGAGCAGTCCTCACTGGCGGAGAAGACAAGAAACAGCCTTGACCTCATAAATGCCGCCATCAAGGCGGTCCAGAGAATATCTTCTGAACTGAGGCCGGGCATACTTGATCATCTCGGGTTGGCCTCTGCGGTGGAATGGCATGTGAAAGAATTCGGCTCAAGGACTGGGATATCGTGCGATATATCCGTGGATATGGATAATAACGAACTGGACAGGGATATCTCGACAACCATCTTCCGGATCCTTCAGGAAGCCTTAACCAACATTGCCCGCCATTCGGAAGCTACGGAGGTAAGCGTCTGTCTGAAACAGAAAGAGGGCGTAATAAGTCTGAGCGTAGCAGACAATGGCAAAGGCATACTGGAAGATCAGTTGTCTGCCCATGACTCTTTCGGGCTGATGGGGATAAAGGAGAGGGTCAAACACTGGCTTGGAGATGTGACAATAAGTAGCGCACACAATAAAGGGACGATCATATCAGTGAGTATACCTCTTGAAAACAAGGAGAAAAATCATGATTAAGATATTGATAGCTGATGATCACGCGGTTGTGCGGGAGGGTGTAAAGTATATCCTTTCTGAAATGCCCGATATCAAGGTTGCCGGCGAAGCCTGCAACGGTTACGAGGCACTCGATAAGATAGGCAAAAATGACTATGACCTGATACTTCTGGACATTGCCATGCCCGGCAGAGACGGCCTGGAGATACTGAAGGACATAAAAGCACTTAAGCCGAAACTGCCTGTCATGATCCTGAGCATGTTCCCTGAAGAACAGTATGCGCTCCGCGCCCTGAAATCGGGGGCGTCAGGCTATCTGACGAAAGACAGCATCCCGGATGAACTGATCAAGGCGCTGCGGAAAGTCCTAACCGGCGGGAAATATGTGAGTTCTTCATTTTCGGACAGGCTTCTGTTTTCGCTTGACAGTGATGCCGACAGGCCGCTTCACGAGGCGCTCTCCGACAGGGAGTACCAGGTGCTGAGACTTATCGCCTCGGGTAAAACTATAAAGGATATCGCGGACGAAATGTCCCTGAGCGTAAAGACCGTAAGCACTTACAGGTCGCGGATTCTGGAGAAGATGGACATGAAAAATAACGCTGAATTAACCCATTACGCCATAAAACACCGTCTGGTCGACTAACAATTTCCCTTTCCAAGCCTAACCGACCTCCCTTGTAGGATAAAATCCTACAAAAGATAAAGCCGCTTTCCTACGGAAAAAAAAGCAATCTGCTGATACCCCTGCCCCGGATTAAATGGTAAAAAATAAGAATGAATATCAGCAGAGTCAAAACGAGATGTCCTCACCTTGTGAAATGGTCAAACTGCTTCTGTGTCGCCAATGAGGATGTCTATTCCCCAAGCATGTTTCAGCTTGAAGAGTATTGCAGAAATCAAGAGCACAAGAGATGTCCGTTCTTGCTGGGTCGGCCATTCAGGAGCCAAAAGAGCGGTCATTTCGATCTTCATTGATAAATCGATCCAAATCAGAGGGCGATGTAATGTTACTGACACATAGAGACTGGAAATCGAAGATTCTCATTGCCGATGATCAACCTATCCTCCGTGAAAGGATAAGGGAGATGATCTCCTCCACGGCCGATATGGCTGTAATAGCTGATATAGGGAGGGAAGAAGACACCCTCAGAACGATAGCTCTGGATGACCCCGATATGCTTATCATGGACATCTCAATGGAAGACAGAAACTGCCTTGAGACCATCAGGGAGATA
>DATHCU010000435.1:0-15958 GCA_035319385.1 Thermodesulfovibrionales bacterium | reverse complement strand
ACACTGACTGCCAGGGCGAGCTTGAGTATCTCCTCCTTTAATGTGCCTATGGACCTCTTTATCAGATCGGACCTGTCATATGTAGGGACGATCCTCACTCCCTTCGGAAGTGAGGGCTGGACATCCTTCGCGATCTTCTCTTTTACCCTCTCAATTACATTGAGTACATTCTCTCCGAAACGCACAACAACTATGCCTCCGGTGACCTCTCCTTTTCCGTCCAGTTCAGCGGCTCCCCTTCTTATCTCGGGACCAAGCTGAACACGTGCGACGTCCCGCAGAAAGATTGGTGTCCCGTTTCCGTTTGAGCCGACTGCTATATTCTCGATATCACTGATATTCCTGATGTAGCCGCGCCCCCTGACCATATATTCGATGCCCGACATTTCAAGCACCCTTCCCTCAACATCACTGTTACTCTTCCTGACCTCTTCCACCACCTTCATGACGGAGAGGTTGTATCCGGCCAGACGGTTAGGGTCGATCTCTATCTGGTATTGCTTGACAAACCCGCCGACGCTCGCCACCTGCGACACACCAGGCACACTCTCGAGCGCATACTTTATATTCCAGTCCTGCAGGGCCCGCAATTCTGCAAGGTTGTGGCCTCCAGTGTCATCCACGAGCGCATAAGTGAAACCCCAGCCAAGGCTGGTCGCATCAGGGCCCAGGACCGGGCTCACGTTCGCGGGCAATTTCTCCTTGATCGATTGTATGTATTCGAGCACACGGCTCCTGGCCCAGTATATGTCCGTACCTTCGTCGAAGATGACGTATATGAAAGAACTCCCCAGATAAGAGAATCCGCGCACACTGCGGACTTTCGGGGCCGCGAGAAGCGTGGAAGATATAGGATATGTCACCTGGTTTTCGATAAGATCGGGGCTTCTTCCCGGCCACTCAGTGAATATGATCACCTGTGTGTCGCTCAGGTCCGGGATGGCGTCAAGTGGGATATTCTTTATGGCCCAGTATCCCCACAGAGTAAGAAAAGCAACCGCCAGGAATACAATGAACCTGTTTCTCGCGCTAAACTCTATTATTCTTGAAATCATGAGCGCACGGGCCTCAGTGGGAATGCCCTTCGAGCGGCGCCACATTCTTCAGCTTCGCCTCTGAGTCTATTAGAAAAGTTGCCGAGGAAGCGACCTTTTCACCCGCCTTCAATCCCATTGTGACTTCCCTGACACCCTCGCCTCTTATGCCGAGCATCACCTCTCTGGGCTCGAAGTTGCCGTCTCCCTTATCGACATAGACGATCTTTCTTGTGCCTGTATCTATGACAGAATCATCAGGTATTGTCAGTCTCTTTCCCATGTCTGTCTTAATCGCCACATCCGTATACATCTGAGGCTTGAGCATACCCTTGTAGTTCGCGATCTCAAACCTCACCTTGCCGGTCCTTGTAGCCCCTGAAAGGGTCGGATATACATAATCCACTCGCGAGGTGAACTCCTTGCCCGGGAAATAACTGAGTGTGATGCGGGCAGCCTGACCCACCTTTATCAGAGGCATTTCGTATTCGTAGATGTCGGCGAGTATCCAGACGGTCGAAAGGTCGGCTATGTCAAACAACTTCTCGCCAGGGCCGACCTTCATTCCCTTGACAGCCATCTTCTGGATGACATACCCGCTGACGGGACTATAGACAGTTACTGTCCGCAGAGGCTTGCCCGAATCCTCGATCTTCTTTATCTCTCTTTCACTTATGTCCCACAGCCTGAGTCTCTGCCTGGATGCATCCAGAATAGTCTCTGCGTCACGGGAGATCATGCCGCCTATCCCGTCCGTTGAAGACCCTACCTTCTCCTCTCTGCTCTTTGCCCACTTCAGGGCGCTGACGAATTCCTGCTGTGTCGCGATAAGCTCCGGACTGAATATCTCCGCAAGGGGCTCGCCCTTCTTTACATATCTGCCCGAATAGTCCACATACAACTTTTCAATCCATCCTTCAATCTTGGTGTTCACGGTAGAAATCCGTTTTTCATCATATTCGATGCGGCCCACAGTTCTTATGGTCTTCTGAATACGCTGTAGAGACACTTCAGCGATCTTTGCGCCTATCAGCTTCTGTTTGTCGGGTGGTATCTCCACAGTGGGAGGTTCTTCAGTTTCACTATTCTGTACTCCGGCAGCGGGAGAGGCTTGCGTCTTGTCGGGAGTCGCCTCCGTACTGGCCGCCTGCGGAGACTGCATTGCACTCACGTTCCCCGGGCGGTCCTTAAACCCACCGGTCTTGATCATATATAAACCGAAAACAGAGATAAACAGGACAACAAAGACTATTATGATATTCTTGCGATTCATTTTCTCCCCCGACTATTGCTCATTTGACCTCTTTTCGGCCTGCAGGCCTGTCATTGCCTCCAGTCTCGCGACAGCCTTCTCTCTCCCAACGAATTGCTCCCAATACAAGATTTCATAATCTATAAGCGATTTGAGTTGCAGTGTGACCGTAATAGCGTCAATCTTGCCGGAAGAGTATCCGGCCAATGCAAGATCGAAATCCTGCAGGGTTTTCGGTATGAGTCCGTTTTTGTATAATTCCATTAATTTCCCTGCTGTATCGTACATTGAAAAACTGTCTCTTACACTCGATGTCAGCATCAGCTTCGCAGAAGCGAGCTCGTTCTGCGCCGCAGAGCAGGAAGCCTCAGCCTCATAAACAGCCTGCCTCTGCTTGGTCTTATAATATATCGGGATGTTGATGGTCGTCGTAAGGCTCCACATGTCTTCGAATTCTCCACCTCCCCGGTTGAAGTACCCCGCATTGATAGTGAAGTCCGGGTAATACTCCCTTCTGGCCATCTGGATCTTGGTCTCGGCAGAGAGTGCCATCTTCTCTGCGGTCTTTATCTCCGGATAATTCTCGACAGCCGCCTTCATGAGAGTCTCAAGAGTAAAATTGTAAGCTGTTCCAGGAGGCTCAGAGGGTCTTCCAAGAGGAGAGTCAGCCGGTCTTCCCGCAGCGCTGTTAAGCATGGCTTCAACAGACTGCTTCTTCTGTCTCTGCATCTCCTCTCTTTCAAGAAGCATGTACTTCTCGGTCTGGGCCATCAGCACCTCCTGCTGAGATCCCGTTCCAGAGGAATACCTGGCAAGCGCCGCGTCTTCAACCTTCCTGAAGAGCGCTGTTCTCTCCTCCAGAAGATCGAGGCTCTTGTATGCAAGGAACAGGTCATAATAGAGTTCCTTAATCCGCGATATAGTCCGGAGCATAACCGCGTCTCTTTTGGCCCTGAGACTTTCGGCCTCCTTCGAGGCCATCGATTCTTTCAGCGAGAGTTTTCCCGGGAAAGGGAACATTTGTGATGCCGAAAACATCCACTGCGCATCCTGGGACTTGCCGTAAGTATATTTCTTCCATCCCTCGTTCTGGTACCCGAACATGAACATCGGGTCCGGGAGGCTTCCCGCCTGCGGCACTCTGTGTTCGGAGGCAGAAGCCAGGAATGTTGACATCAGAACTTCAGGATTCTTTTTCAGTGCTTCATCGATCAGATCCTGAAGCCTAAGCTCTTCTCCGTAAACAAATGAGAAAGAAAGCAAAAGGGAGATGAAGACTGCAAACCCCCACATCGTGGACACGGGCCGCGAGGCCCTGATCTGTAACACGTTCAAAAACAAATTCGTCCCCCCCTGAGAATTCTTTTCTATTGAACGTCAAGAGTAAATTTAGTCGTTTCGGTCTTTCCGCCCTTTGTTATTTTCACCGAAATTGTCCATGGGCCCGGAGAAAGATGGAGCTTTGTCGCATATTCGTTGCCGACCAGTACCGCATTGGCCTTATAATTCATGGCCGGCATACCCGGCATCGGAGGCATCGAGCACTCCACTTTCACCTTTGCATCCTTGACGGCCATTCCGGCGGAATCCTTTATCGAGATCTTCAGGTTATTCTCGCCGGCCACCGGCGGGTTCTTGTCGCTAGTGATGCCGCACGTATACTGGCCCGCCGCCTTCGTGACAGAGAAGTCCTTCGCATACGCAAAGGCACACACAAATACCATAAAAACTGCTATTAGCACCAGCACTATCAATTTCCTCACTGCGCTCCTCCTTATATAGCGATTTTAGGCCATGCTACTCAGCTTAATATAAATAAAGTATATTGTATAAAAAACCATGTGTCAAGGCTGAAGGGCAAGAAAGAATGCAGAATACCGGATATAAGATAGTCTAGAAACTGGGCACCCGACGGAGCGACAAGGGAATAAGAGATGCCCTCGATGAAGGGCATCTCTTAAATCTTCCGAATCGTCTTGTCAGGGAAGTACCTTGCCGGCCAAACTATGCCGGTACTTTACTGTTTGCCAGTGACAGCCAGACAAGCCTTGATCCGTCTATGACAGATTTGTTAACGGCTTCGATGAACTCCTTGGGAGATATATCGAATCCTTCCTTCTTCTCAAACGAACGGACCGAGAGTTTTGCCCTTTCACGGGTCGCCTTCTTAACATCTTCCTCGGTAGGTCTTTCGATTTTTGATCCCATCTCTCTGGCCAGCTCAATGAATATCTGGGCATGACCCTTTGACTGTCCGACCGGCTCAATCACTTGAGGAAGATACTTCACCCTGCCCATATGATCGATGATCGTTCCAGGAGATTCCAGGTACATAGTGGAGGGCAATACCACGTCCGCCTGCTGAGCGAGTTCTGTCATGTGAGAATTCTGCACAACGAGAAAATCCGTATTCGGCCTCTTGCCGACCGGGATCTCACCTACGGCATAGAGAACTTTCACACCTCCGGAAACCATCTCGACATATGATTTGCCTTCAGCGCCCAGTCCGACAAGGGATACGCCGCGCGCGTTGCTTTCGAGGCCCGCCGATATTACTTTTCCCTTTAGCAAGGCTATATTGGCTGCTGCGTTGAAGAAGGACGGAGAAGAGAATATCAGCACTTCGTTCGCCTCGGAAATCAGGGCCGCTGTCTTTTCGATCTCTTCTGACGGAACTACCGCGTCTTTCACTGCCGCCTCAAGATCCTCAGCCGCTTTCATCCCCTTGGTAATCAGTGCCTTTGCTATGCTCCTAAGGATCCGAGGCACGTCACCTGTCAGATTCACAGTCGCGGCCCCGGCAGCCCTTGAGTCTTTCTCGTTGATTACCAGAAGCTTGGCGCCTCTGGCCACTCTCCTTCTAACGGCCGCATCAAGAGCAGGCAGCACCCTCTCCCATTGGGACGGAGCAAGTCCTACAAACACGATGAGGTCGGCCATATTGATATCACCGGAATGCGAGTTGACAAACGAAGCTGCATCTCCATAAAGGCTGAGCGTAGTGTCGACGTCCTTTGTCTTTACGACGTGCTTTGCGAAGGCTTGAAGGACCATTGCATCTTCGTTCAGGATGCCTGCCGTGCTCACGAAGCCCGCATTTCCGCCCGCATCCTTTAATCTGGCACCGACAATCTTCAGGGCATCCTCCCAAGTTGTCTCGGCAAGCTTGCCGTCTACTCTCTTTAACGGAGTTCTCAGGCGAGCCTCGCCTTCAACGCTGTCGAACCCGAACCTGCCATAAGCGCAAATGTATTTTTCACAGGAGCCCTCCGGAGCCCCTGCATTGATCTTTTGTATCTCGCCGTCTTTTGTACTTACCGAGATATCACACCCGTTGCCGCAAAGCAGGCAGGAAGAGTTAAGTCTCTCATACTCCCATTCTCTGCCCTTTCTCCACCTGTCGGCTTCAAGGAGAGCATTGACCGGACACGCGTCAACACAGCTGCCGCAGAAGGTGCACTCCGATTCCTGAAGAGGCTTGTCGTTCGCAGTGACGACTTTGGATTCGATGCCCCGTCCCATAAAATCGAGAACATTGGTGCCCTGCTCTTTGCAGACCCTCACGCATCTCCCACAGAGGACACAATAATCGGGATCTCT
Organism: Thermodesulfovibrionales bacterium; assembly: GCA_035319385.1. GTDB lineage: Bacteria > Nitrospirota > Thermodesulfovibrionia > Thermodesulfovibrionales > SM23-35 > DYFC01. The sequence goes on along the minus strand of DATHCU010000435.1, from coordinate 10,072 downwards.
CTTTATCAGGGGATTTGCGGAATCCACGGGATAACCCGATTTCTTTCTCAGGAAAGAAGACTCTTTAAGCTCGAACTCATACGCGTATTTTTGAAGGTTGCAAACCCCGGCCTTTGTGCACGTCATACAATCAAGGGGATGCATGGACAACAGAAGGTCGATGACAAACCTCCTTACATCCTGTACCTTCTCGGTCTTCGTATTGATGACCATGCCATCCTTGACCTTTGTATTGCAGGCTATAACCGGCGCCTTCAGGCCCTCCACCTCGACGAGGCAAAGCCTGCAGGCCCCTATGCCTTTCATGCCTTTCAGGTAACATAGGTTAGGTATATGTACTCCCGCAAGCTGGGCCGCATCAATCAGGTTAGTTCCGGCGGGCGCCTCGACCTCTTTTCCGTCTATCCTGACCTTTACTGTATTCGCCATAATGTCCTCCTGTATATCCTCTGTTCTTTACACATTTCTTTCAGCTAGTCACCAAATCTTTAACAGCGTTTATCTTTTCGACCGCCCCGGCCGGACAGACTATCACGCATTCCCCGCATTTTGTGCATCTCTTCTGTCTTATCTCAAACGGCAGATAACCGTTGAGATAGGGTTTCTTCTTCTCTCCTGCTATCGCGCCATAACTGCAGACTTCCTTACACTTTCCGCACATGTCGCAGAGTTCAGGGTTAATCGAATACGTGACAAAACCCACGCATTCTTCTTTCGAACAGGCGCCAGAGATGTGGCGCAGGAAGTCATTACCAAAGCTCGAAAGAGTGTCACTAATATATCTGCCTGTATCTTTGCCCTTCTTACAGAATGATCCCTGCATCATCTGCAATCCTATCCTCTTTAACGCATCGATATCCTGTATCCCGAGGTCCTCCGCTTTCTTTGTCAGCCTGAGGAGCCTGAGTCTCGCCTCGGCAGTTCCAAGGGCACATGGAAAACACTTTCCGCACATTGGACCTTTTATGAATTCCTCCACATAATAGAGTGCCCTCTGAACAGGACACGCCTTTTGCTCGGATTCCATCTTTATATCTTCAAGTTTTCTCTCTTTTCCAGAGGTAACGTTATCGCCGCTCATTCTTCCTCCACTTTAGTACATGGTCTCGGCCATGTAGCAGATCTCCGGAAGCAGATATGATACAAGGTCCCGGAAAGTTATCATTCCCACAATCTTTCCCCCTTCAACTACGGGCAGGTGGCGTATCTTCTTTCTGGACGCTACAGATATCGCGGAGCTTATCTCCATGGAAGGCTCAAATGTAGTAATGTCCCTCATAATGAGGTTCTCAAGAGGTTCATTTGTCGGGATATTACTGAAGACACACCGGACAATGTCCCGTTCCGTAAATATGCTTACGAGTCTGTCCTTCTCGTCGACCACGAACACTCCGCTGATATTCTTTTCGCTCATTACCCGTACTGTGTCAGCGATGCAGCAATTGTGGTTTATCTTGATAATCTCATAAGGTCTTGACTCCAGAATGTCCCTTAATGTCACGCTGAGCCTCCTTTCACCCGCGATTAATGGTCTTTCCTATTGTACCGTCTCGGCCATAAAAGTAATCTCCGGCAGCATGTACGAGATAAGGTCCCTGAAAGTCACCATGCCGACTATTGCACCATCCTCGACTACAGGGAGATGCCTGATCTTCTTTCTGGAGGCGGTCGAGATAGCCGAACTGACCGCGATTGAAGGGTCGAAGACTGTTATGTCCCGCACCGTCAGTTCATCCAGGGGCCTGTTATCCGGAATGCCGTTAAAGACACACCGAACAATGTCCCTCTCCGTAAATATGCCGATGAGTCTGCCATCACGGTCGACCACGAAAAGACCGCTGACATTCTTCCTGCTCATGAGTTCCACCGCATCAGAAACCGTGCTCTTATTGCTTATGGTAATTATCTCGTATGGCCTGGATGCGAGTATGTCTTTCAGGGTCATCTTGCTCTTCATCTCGATGACCTCCATCCTTCCGGCGGTTATCTTCAGTTCTTCTTCGAGCCTCACGTATTTGGGCTTGACTATCTTTACGGCCTGCACCGGACAGACAGAAACACAGGCCTTGCACCTCGTACAGTAGTCACGGTCGATGGAGAAACTCTTGGTTCCCTCATTGATCGCATCGAAGGCGCACGCCTCCTTGCAAAGTCCGCAGAGTATGCATTCCTTCTGGTCTATCACAAAAGTTCCGAGACCGCAGACTTTTGCCCTGCAGTATTTGTCTCTTATATGTTCTTCATATTCATGGCGAAAATACCTTATCGTCGTCAGGACAGGATTAGGGGCGCTTTGACCGAGACCGCAGAGGGATCCCGCCTGCACCATCCTGCCGAGGGATTCGAGCTTCTCGATATCGCCCTCTTCTCCCCTGCCGGAGGTTATATTCTCAAGAATCCGCAGCATCTGGTATGTACCGATCCTGCATGGCGGACACTTCCCGCACGACTCGGCCTGGGTGAAAGAGAGAAAGAACTTCGCAACATCCACCATGCAATTGTCCTCATCCATCACAACCATGCCGCCCGAACCCATGATCGATCCGACCTTCCTCAGCGAGTCAAAATCAACTGGGCTGTCCAGGAACTGCTCGGGGATGCAACCTCCCGATGGACCGCCTGTCTGGACCGCCTTGAGTTTCTTGTTCCCGATTATCCCACCACCTATATCGAAAACGATCTCTCTGAGGGTTATCCCCATAGGCACTTCGACGAGGCCTGTATTCCTGACTTTTCCCGCCAGCGAAAACACCTTCGTTCCCGGCGATCCCTCCGTTCCTATGTCAAGGAACCAGTCTGCCCCCTTCTCAACGATCGGCGGCACACAGGCATATGTCTCAATATTGTTAAGATTGGAAGGATATCCCCAAGCGCCGCCTCCATTCTCGGAGAGCCTCGGAGGTCTGGGTCTGGGGAATCCTCTCTCACCCTCAAGGGACGCCACCAGGGAGGTCGATTCACCGCAGACAAAAGCGCCCGCGCCGGCGCGAATCTGCACGGTGAAATCGAATCCCGTACCCAGGATATTCTTACCCAGCAGTCCGAGTTCTTCAGCCTGTTTGATCGCTGCCTTGAGTGTCTTTATCGCAAGCGGATACTCGTGGCGCACGTAGATGAAACCATACCGCGCGTCGATCGCATATGCGCAGATCAGCATGCCTTCAAGCAGGCTGTGCGGATCTCCTTCCATCACAGATCTGTCCATAAAGGCCCCGGGGTCGCCTTCGTCACCGTTCGCTATTACGAGTCTGATCTTGGACGGAGACTTCTTGCTATGTGCCCATTTGACACCTGCGGGGAAACCCGCCCCGCCCCTGCCCCTGAGGTTTGCCTTCTTCACTTCTTCCAATACCGCGTCAGGGTCCATCGAAGAGAACATTTTTTCAACCGCACCGTAACCGCCGACCGCGATGTAGTGCTTTATGTCGAAAGGATCTATGGCGCCCATATTCCTGAGGGCGATCTTCATTTGCTTTTTATAAAACGGGACGTCGCCTGTCAGGTCATGGGTCTCCTCGAGGAATGAATCCCTGTAAACGAATTCTCTCACAGGCTCTCCGGCGGAAAATGTGGTCGATATGAGTTCCTTCGCCTTGTCAGCCCTGACTTTCTGATAGAAGAACCCGTGGGGTTCAATCTGGACGAGCGGTCCCTTCTGGCAGAGTCCCTGGCATCCCGTCTTTACGACCGAAACCTGAAGGCCGCTATTAGATGATTCCTCTTCAAGCGCCTCGACAACTTTGTGGGCTCCTAGGGCGCTGCAGGGCAGCCCGCAGCACACCTTGACGATGTTTCTTCCGGGCTTGTATTCGTCCCTGAGGAGTTCGGCCCTGAGATTCTGAAGCTCTTGGATCTTTTGAAGCCTCTCCATATCAAAAATCTCCCTTGATTATCCGCTAAGCGTCGGGCATGCCCATACTACGGGGCTGATCACTTCCCGACATACCGCCGACTAGTCCTGTTTTATTGCCTTTATAAGATTAGCGACCTTCTTTTCCCCGATTATCTCGCCGACCACTTCCTCGTTTATGGTTGAGACCGGCGCAAGTCCGCAGCAACCCACGCACCCCACAGTCTCCAGGGTCATCGCAAGGTCTTCAGTGGTCTCCCCGCTCTTTACGTTAAACTCATTCTCCAGCGCCTGAAGCAGCTTTCTCGAACCCCTAACGTAACAGGCTGTTCCCATACAAACCTTAACTACTTGCCTGCCTCTCGGCTTGAAGTGAAACATCTTATAGAAACTGGCGACACTGTAGATCTCTGAAAGAGCTATCCCCAGGTTTCTGGAGAGTTTCCTCAGCTCGTCCTCCGGCAGATATCCCTTGTCCTCCTGGATTTTTTGCAAGGTCTGGACGAGAATGCCCCTTTTCTTCTCCTGAGCTTCGAGGATATTGCCTATCTCTCCAATCTGTCTTTCAACATCCACGTCCGATGCATTCATCTTTCCCGTCAACCTCCCATACCCGTCACCGACATGCCGATGACCGTGAATTGATAAATATGATTAATAAATCCCGATGTGAGGCTTTGCGGCCCTTTCGATATCCCTTCTCGCAGCCATATCCAGCAAGACCCTCTCGGATCCGAACTTTCCGGTCTCATACTTTCTCAACTTGAGAGACTCCCTCGCCTTATCGATGTAATCCAGAGTGAGCGCAAGGATCTTTTCAGGATCCGGCTCGAAATGGAGCGCGCCCCTGAACCTCTCAAACCACACTTCGGTCATGATCTTAATTACTTCCTTGCTGGCTTCGGCCGGCGATTCCCCTCCGAATATCACCGGGAATCCGGATGCCGCAAGATAGCACCCTATAGCGACAGCCTTTTCGGACATCCATTCGGGAGCTATTCCGACAGCTGGCATACCGCCGATCTCGTCCGAGAGTCCGCCCTCTTCAGCCATCGCAGAGACTATCGTAAGTATCCTTGAGTTATCTACACATGCACCCAGGTGAAGGATCGGCGGGATCCCGATAGCCTCGCAGACCTCCTTCAGCCCCGGCCCGGCGCTCTCAAGGGCCATTTCAGGAGTCAGGAAACCTGTAGTCGCGCACGCCGCGGACCCGCAGCCCGTCGAAACTATGAGCACATCCGACTTGATCAGTTCGGTCGCCAGATATCTGTGCAGTCCCTGGGAAGGCACCCTCGGATTGTCGCAGCCAGCAAGTCCCACAACTCCCCGAATCCTGCCTGCCGCGATTGCGTCATTAAGAGGTCTGAAAGAAGCCCTCCATTTTCCGCCCTGCATATACTCTATGTATTCATGAGAAAAACCAGCGATAACCGGGAACTTGTCAGAGATGTGGCTGCCCTGCTGCTTACGGTTCGAAAAATTGTCGATAGCGATCCTTATTATCTGGCGAGCTATTTCTTTTGCATTATGTTCGTCGTACTCGATATGCATCGCGCCCGGCATCTTGGCCTTCCGGGAAGTAGTAATCACCTTTGTATGGAACTTCTTAGAGAGTTCAGTCAGCGCAGGCATTATGCACTGCACATCCACAGTGATCGCGTCAACCAATCCCGTAAGGATGGCCAGTTCCTGGTTTGTGAACCCGCCTGCCGTGGGTATTCCGTGCCTCATCAGAACCTCATTCGCGGTGCAGCACATGCCTCCGAGGTTTATTCCCTTGGCCCCCTTTGATCTTGCATACTCGATCAGGTCCGGTTCATTGACCACGTCCACGATCGTCTCTGCCAGTGAAGGCTCATGCCCATGAACAACAAGGTTCACCTCGTCTTCCTTGAATATGCCGAGACTAGCCTCTGCCTTCACAGGTCTGGGTGCTCCGAAGAGTATGTCCGTAATATCCGTAGAGATCATCGATCCGCCCCAGCCATCCCCGAGGGAGACCCTGAGAGCGCTCAATAGGAGACTGTCGGGTTCGTGGTCAACACCTATATGCGTGCGATGCATAGCCTCGGCAATCTCGCGGTCCACGCCCCTCGGGACGATGCCCCACTTCCTCCATCTCTCCTGCGTCTTCTTCGGGGCGCGCTTTATATAGTTCAGTTCGCCCCTCTGCCTTCCGAAGTCTTCGATAAGCTTTGTTGCAACATCCCTCGCCACATCAGTGACCGAACGGCCCTCAAATTCTATTTCGAGGATGCCCGCGACCTTATATAGTTTCTTCACGTCTGTTATCCTGAAATCACGCGCCTCTCCGTTCGCCACAGCAAGCAGGGTGAATGCCATGTCTCTGGCATGGTCGGAATGCGCCGCAGAACCGGCAACCGCCATCCTGAGAAAATTCCTCGATGCTACAGTCGGCAGAGTGGCTCCGCAAACTCCCCTTGCCTCTTCCTCGGCATTGCTCCCCGTAAACCGGCAAGGCCCCATATGACAGACTTTACAGCACGCTCCCGCAGCGCCGACCGGACAGGGCTTCATCTTTTGCGCCCTGTCGAAACAGGTATCGATCTTCTGCGACTCGCTCCATTCTATTATTCGACTTGCCGCCTTGTCAGCGCTCTTCATAACCTTGCTCATAAAACCTCCACCATGCCAAATTCGTGACCTTTGGATTCTATCCTAAATCCTGCATCCTGCTTTCCGATTTATAATATAGGCTCCATCTCAAGCGCAGGATGACCTGCGCCCGCAAGGAACTCCAGCAACTTTTCTGAATCTTCACAGACATCTTCATCCGCTATCTTATCGAGAAGGTCCGGCACGTCTTCTTCGGCAGCGCGCCTGGACAATGACTCTCTCAGGCTTTCCTTCAGGTTCTTTGTCATCCAGACGATCCGTTTTATCCCACCGTCACCGGCTAGAAATTTTCTGCTCGTAATAAAATTCCTCCCAATGCCCATAAAACCTGGGTTCTGCGTTCCGCCGCCGACCGTACCTGCCAGAGAAGAAAACTTCATCCCAACCGGGGTCATCCCAGTATGACCACGCTGCACTATCATGACTCCATTTGCCTCCGGGACGATCGCAACGATGCACTCGAAGCAGCCGCAGGACGTCATCGGGTTCTCCATAATCGTGTACAGGTTCAGGGTCTCCACCGCGCCGCCCGAGGCTTTCATCAGGTATTCGTCTATGCCCGAGTATCTTCCGTATCTTGAATCCAGCATCTCTCCCTTCGGAATAGGCTGATTGCCGCCTGTCGGGTCTATCTCAAAGGCGGCCTTGCAGTCAAGCCAGTTATACGCGCCGCACAAGCCTAGTCTTTCCGGACTGATCACGCACACATGGCTCGGGGCAAAGGACTGACAAAGCAGGCAGGAATAGAATATGTCTACAGCCTCGTCAACCAGTCCGCCCAGCCTCTGATCCCGCTCCCTGTAAGACTGCCTTGCTTCTTCCTGTATCTTGAGGACATCTTCCTCGTCGGTATAGAGCGTTACCTGCACCTTGTCGACGATGGACCGGAATCTGTGATGAGTCATGGTCGCATTCAGGGCTCCCAGATGTTCGAGCGTAAAGCCTTCCTTCTTCGCATTATTGTGTATCCTGATCCAGTTGATATCCCTCTGACCCATATGCCAAATGCCCTGCGCCTCGTTGATATTGTGATGGATCTTTCTCTCGATAACAGACTCGAAATCCTTCTGCATCTTTCTGCCGGCTACGTCAATCACGATAGCGAGTGGCATCTTTCCACCTTTTTCATATTTATCCTGCCAGTTGCTGCCAACCACGGTGACCTTCCCGTCTTCGATTTCCTCCATCTCCCTCATCCGCACCCATTCAAAAGAGGGTGTGCGCGATCCTCCGAACTCTATGAACATGTCCTCTTTGCGTATCCGCTCACCCTCGAACGCCGGACCGTATGCAACAGGTATAGGAGGTTTTTCGACAGTAATCTTCAGACCCCGCACTTCGATAGACTTCTGAACGATCTTGTTATGATCAAACTCCTTTTCGACCTCTTCGTAGAGGCAGACTCCAGACGGATGGATTACAGGTACGTCCGTGTCGCAGACCGCCGGATAGCCCATATTTATGGCTCCCGCTCCGGTCGTCCATTTCAGGTCATCAAGTCCGCCCAAGACCATAGCAAAGGCAAAAACCCTGTCCTTTGTATATTTCAGATGCCCCTTGAAATCACCCGGTTTCTTGCCTCCGTATATAAGAGACGCCCTTATGGACCAGTCGAGCGGGTAGATCGTATGCTCGGTATCCGGGCCGACAGGGACTATCCTTGTGTCCCATCCCAGTTCTACGCCCTTTCTCAGCAACTGCTTTGTGACGCTGTTTCCGTCAACCTGGCCCGAAAGGAAGATAAGTATGTTCTTCTCCTGGAGTTCCCTGATAATCTTCACGGCAGTGTCATCATCAGGAGCAGCACCTATGACGGCGGCAAAGCCCGGCATAGTGCCGTCAACCAGCTGGATACCCAGATTCCTCTGTATCGTATCAGTCACGAATCCGTTATACACATACCCTGTCTCGGGATCGGTCACAGGTTCCTGTCCGCTGATATACCGCAGGGCCATAATGATCTCTTCCGCAAACAACGTCGCCATGCCGGAATCGAGGGCCTCGCCCAGATAGGGCTTCCACAAGTGCTCATCGGGTTCAGGATGAAGCTGCTCCTTCGCCATTCCAAGCGCGACTCTCATGTCCGAGAGAGTCTTTACCGGGAAGCCGGTGATAGCGTATATCATGGGCAGATAATAAGCGGTGTCGGGAAATTCGAAGGCAAACCGCTCACCATTCTCCGAGATGGCCTTTTCGAGCATCTCTTCAGCCTTTTTAACGAGGACATTGGCACCTCGGATCGCTGCCGAAGCAATGAGCTTAGACATCAGTTCCTCCTATAAAGATCGATTCACGATGTGATGCAGTGAATCTCTTCGGTAAAACTTCTGCATATCAAGGGTCTCAAAATTGAAAAGTCATTATTCTGAAAATCTCCCCTGTCCCTCTTTGCCAAATCCCGAAAGCTTTCGGGACATTCGGCAAACGGAGGTTAGCAGGGAGTTTATAAAACTATTGCAAATTGACAAATTTGCATTGCCTATAAGCGTTATGCCGTTCTTGCTTTCATGAACGCCTGAATGCCGTTAGCCTCCCGGGGTCCCACGGTCACCTTCCACCCATCCAGTTTATCTTCGATCGCGCCGCTCAGAATGGCAACATAGCCGGGTATGATAAGCTCTCTGTGCTTGATGCTGTTTTCGATGCCGCTATCCTTAATGAACTGCGCTATCTTTGACGCTGTGAATTTTCCGGCTGCCCACGCGGTAAGGACTGAAAGACCTTCGCAATCCATGACAGCAAGAAAACTCGGCACCCTGCTGTTTTCCACCTCACCGGAGACTATAAAGTAGGTCAGCGAGAAGTTGGTAGTGATCAGCAACGGCGATTCAGGCGCGGGTTCTCCTATCTTGTATATCTTCTGTTCAACCTGCATCGGCACCTGAGGATCGGTGTATATATTCTGTCTCAAGGTAAACAGGGCAAGGTTCTTCCATTTCTCTATGCTCCTGAGTACTACGATCGAAGAGTACTTTGCAACGCCGATCGAGGCCACCAACGCTTCTACAAGGCTGTCTTCTCTCTGGGCAAAGGTCACGATGGGATAGCCGACGGGCTTGAAATTCTTCTTGATAGCAGCCCTTCTGATAATTGTATTATGCTCAAGTATCTCCCCTGCCCTTCTCGCGCCCGAATCAAGAACCATGTCTTCAATGCCGAGTTTCTTCGCCCTTTCGGTGAGATCCGAGAGTTCACCCGGTCCCCCCGTTCCCGTCGCAACTATGCCGAGTGTTGCCTTGCAAGTCTTGGCCACCCCGGCCATAGCGTCCATATTGTCCGCATTTGCACCCAGAATAATCGGTTTCTTTGCGGCGAAGAGTTTACCCGCAGCTTCAGCAGCGCCCGGATTTGACGTACAGAGTATTACTGGTACGTCCTTTGCCTTCTCTGACACAAGTTTTGCAGCATGTTCGAACTTTGCCGGATCCTGGGAATCGTTCACGATGGCTATAGCATCGACTTTCAGCTTCTGCCCCACCCTTTCGATCTCGGAATTCAGCACCTCGCTGATCCTTTGCTCGATGTCAGACCCGGGCAGGGTATCCCGTATTTCAACAGCAAAAACACAAGGGTTCACAAATT